>JBBQRC010000330.1:0-6254 GCA_038215215.1 Pirellulales bacterium | reverse complement strand
CGCGTTGCTGGACGAACGTGCGTCGATCTTTTGTCAGTGCGGCAAGTTCTCGTGTCTGCGGCGAGTTCGGCATAAGCTGCCGCAGTTGCTCGCGGTAGTGCAAGACGAACTGCATGATCAACTTGGCATCGACGGGATCATTTTTCCCGCCACCTGGTGCAAATGCTTTTCGGTAGTTGGCCAGCGCGAGAGGATTGAGCGGAAAGATTCGAACCTGCTGGTACTCGCTTAAAGCGTTGATCAATGGTCCGGTCGAGGTTTCGATGCAGATGTCGAACGTAGCATTGGGCGCGGACTTGGATAGCTCGGCAATCCAGGTCTCAATGGCCTGCTGCTTCTGTTTGAAGCTACCCGTGCGAACCGTTCCGTCAGGTAGCCGAGCGCAGTATGCGTGTTCATTGTCCGCCCAGTCGATGCCGATCAAAATCGCAGGTCGGCTTGGCGCGTCGGAGGTCAATTTCTCAGGGAACATGGTCATTTACAAACCGGCCTTAGTCTAGGAGACGTGTCAATGGTGAAATTGCGATCGAGCAGCTTTCCGGATCGAAGTACTTATTGATGGTCCTTGTCGTAAAGCGTCATCTGAGGATTCGTAAGCGGAAAGCAAACCGGTGGCTGCGAAGGTCTCGGGTTTAGGCCTCTGAGTTGGTCGAGACCACTCAGGGACAGTCTCGGTAATTCGTCAGTCACCGGCTCGATGCAATTGCCATCCAACGGTTGGATAGCGTAAGCTGATAGTAATTCGCGCCGCACCAGTAATGTTGTTTGGCCTATGTTCTGAGTTACCTTCGGACTCCCACTACGGCCAACATTTTGGGTGTGCGGATTACAATAAGTTCTCGGTCGCGTCGCGCTTGCTAACCAATCAACCCCTCGAACCGGCTGAACGCGGACGTTCTGGCTTTGATCGTACTCGTACTCAGGGCGCAGCCCGGTACTCGTACTCGTACTCGAAAGAAGCGTGATGAACGAACTAACTTTCGACCATGAACGACTCGACGTATATCGACTCTCCATCGAGTATGTGGCCTTCTCGTACCGGATCGCCAAGGGGCTGACTGGCATCCATCGTCCAGCACGCGATCAATGGCTGCGAGCTGCTCAATCGATCCCCTTGAATATCGCTGAAGGCAACGGCAAGCAAAGCCTGAAAGACAAAAATCGCTTCTTTGAAATCGCGCGTGGATCTGCGTTAGAATGCGCATCGATTCATGACGTGCTGCGGGTTTGCGATGCGATCGATGGCGAATCCAACATTCGTGGTAAATCGGAACTGAAACGAATCGTGTCGATGCTGACTCGGTTGATCCAGCGAGGTCAATCGGTTGCCGAGGACGCATTCGAGTACGAGTACCGCAATGCTGAGTACGAGTACGAGAACACAAAACCGTTGCTCTGACCTGCGTTGGCGGATACACTGACGGTCAACTTCAGTCGCTTCGGGCGCCGCAATCGCCGCCCAAACGCCTGACGAACCATGCCATGCACGAGAGGACCGGTGGCGTGACTACTTTGCTAACTCATCACTTGCCGGTCCCACGTGATGGCTAGCGGCGGAAGTGAGATTTGCTCGACGCTTCGATCCACGGTACAATGCTTCACATGAGCACTGCATCCACTTTACCGATCGAAAATCTATCCGTTGCGGATAAACTGTTGTTGATGGAACGTCTTTGGAATGACCTTTCGCGTCGTCCCGCAGATATACCGTCTCCGGATTGGCACGGAGGTATTCTAGCGGAACGCGAGGCGGCGTTGCGCGATGGACGTACTGCATTTGTCGACTGGGATGATGCGAAAGAACGACTCCGTGAGCGTTTCAAATGAGAATTCGGCTCCTGCCCGACGCCGAACGAGACGTTGAAATTGGATCGGACTTCTACGAAACTCAGCATCCTGGGCTCGGCGAGTATTTTACCGATTGCATTTCGACTGATATCGACTCTCTCAAGACCTTTGCTGGCATCCATGAACAGTATCGAGGCTACTTTAGATCGCTCTCAAAACGCTTTCCTTTCACAATTTACTACAAACTTAATGGCGAATGGGTGGATGTGTACGCTATCTTGGATGCTCGACAAGATCCAAGCAGCATCGACGCCCTACTCCAATCGCCGCGAACCACGGATTGAACGCGAGTTCCGTTGGCTAGTTCACTTTGCGGTTCCGTGTCGCTTGGCGGAACCGCGTTAATCCCACCGTTCTCCGACTGAAAGCCGTGTGACATGGATGCTAGGCTTCAATCGTTGATCGACGACTACATGGCCGCTGTACGGCGTGCCATCACTGAACTCGAGGCATCTGGCATTTCTCGCCCAGCTACGACAACCGAATGGGTTGGCTTCGACGTTCCCGGACGAGGCAAACTGACAAACAGCGGCGAATACTTCATCCACGGATTTGGTTGTGCTGTACGCATGCCAGATACGACTGTTGATTTCGACTTTGGTGACGACGGGCAAATTGACGGCTTCGACTGGTATCGTCTTTCAACGTTCGCTGAATCTCGACTTCACTCGCAATACCGCATCCATCACGAAACAGAATTACGTAGCCTGATTGATGCTGCCACGGACTCAGGCGATTTGGTACACTCTGAATTTGCCTTCATCTGACCGAGCACAATTGATCGCGTCGCTCTGGGAAACGACTTCGCGCGAGGACTGGACTCTACCGAGCGCAGCTTGGTTTGCCAAGGCAAATCGACGAAGTGACGAGTTCGACGCTGGGAAAGCAATCGGTTCGGATTGGACGGATGTCCGGCAACTTGCAAGGAAGGCCTCTGGACTTGATGACTAAGGTTCTCAGCGCGGCGGTGATGTTGATTAGTCCCGGTAGGGACGGCACATGAAAAGCCGGGCACGTGAGTGCCCGGTTGGGTTGGTGGGGCATTGGCGGCGAGTGGTTGGGTTGCCAAAACAACTGGGCTTCTTCGAGCCGCAACATGCCTGCCGCTCGCGGGCAAACGCGGCAGGCGATTGATGTAATCAAAGCCACGCGTCATTGTGGAGCAACCAATCGATGGTAGATCCAAAACCTTGCGCTTCGATTGAGCGAATGCGGCCCGTTAGCGGCAGAAATGTTGCGACATCGAATCCGCGTTGTGAAATGGCATGTCAAACGCTCGTCGCCAAACTCCCAGACAAGAAACCGTCGGCTTACGCCGACGGCTAGGGATCTGTCGGCCCCTTCGGGCATGGTCGCTTGGTACGAGACGTTAGGACAGGAGGAGGAGAAATGCCTGATCCGTACCCCTTTAGGTTGGCTAATCCGCAACTTCTTAACATGATAAGCCTGTACAAGGAAGAAACTTGGTATTGGATAAGTGGAATTACGTTTCGAGAATTCATGTTGGGGGTCGAACGTCCTTTGCGTTTACTTCTCCTGAATCACGACTATCGGTTTGCGGATGGCGACGATTGCCACACTCGACTAGAGTACGTTGATGCTGATTTGGAAGCGCTCGTTGCGGATAACGTCGAAATGTACGGCGATTTCTGGTGGATCGATTTCTGCTCGCGGGAGGCTGTGGCCAGTCTGCCGAAGCAAGAATTCCTTGAACTGCTGTATTTGAAACAGCTCGGGAAACCTCTCACGTCTCCGCGCTTCCCAACGCTACAGAATTAGTTTGCTTATATCGGCCATGACGATGGCTGGGCCCTTCACTTGTGGGTCGATACGCCTGAGCGATTAGGGCGCATCCTGGCACAGGTCCTTTCACTCAAGTACATTGCTTTCTCCGGGAGAAGAAGCTTTCCCAAGCCGGACGAGGTGATCGCGAACGGCCTAGTTGCCCGCGCTGGGGAAGGGCTCTGGTTTGATTTCCGGGAAGTCGACGCACACGCGAATAGCCTACCGATCTACAGCATCGGGTCCGTGAAAAATTCAGACGATGCTCGGCGGATTGGCGATGACTTCATCCGGAGTGGTCCAAGCGGGGAGCGTCTCCTAGTTGCAGGAGACCAATGGCGACAGGTATGTGGGTCCTAACAAAGCGATGCAAGATTCGAACTGGAGATGGGTCGAAGTCGAGCGGGGGAAGAACCCGCCGGATTAGCTCTTAGCCAGAGTCTCAGTATCTAGGATTGCGTCGAGCGGATAAGGGGCTCAGCCCTCGAAGGCGCTCGGTGATGTGTATTCAAGAAAGCTAGCGAGGGCGAAAGGAAGCGACTGGCTGTCGCACCCTGAACGAGGTTGAGCTCGACTGTGTTTGATTTCTTGGGGCTTGATCCTGTCGGAATCTGCCCAAGGCCCAGTTGTTTCAAAGATGAGGGCATGCCTGTAGGCGACATCTTCGATCGCGTCATGGCGAGCGGTCGAAGAAGTCCCGGAGTCGTAGATCCATTCGCGCTAACCATTACGTCACTTCCGGCCGCTGTGTTTATCCGCTGAGTCCAACTCAAGCTGAAGTCGAAGGTAATCCGGCGATTGCGTCAATTGCCGAACTACCCTGTGTACCAGAGTCATTGTCGATCGTAACTCCATCACACGTCACACGCCAAGTCATCCAGCAAGCAATCACTGCAGGCGTAAATAACGTTTGGATGCAACCTGGAGCAGAAGATGACCAAGCCTGCCAAGCCGCTCGGGAAGCGGGCCTCAACGTCATCGACGACGGAAGCCATATACTTGTCCTAATTGCCCGTGAAAATCGGAGTTAGAATTTTCCCGACTTCCGATGACGTTTTCGCACGGGGAGGGTGGGATCATGAGCGTCAATGGTCACAACTCAACGGCAGTACAAGGCATCGACATCTCGATCGTCAATCTAGTTCCGCGAAGCGAACGCAAGGTTGCGAAGAAGTATCGCCAACGGATCGAGGCAAGTTTGCGAGCCGTGGGGCTGATTGAACCGCTGGTGGTGTTTCCGCTCAAAGAGGGCTACGAGTTTCGCGATGGCACGTTGCGATATCGGTTACTCCTGGATCTAGACGTCGAGTCGGTGCCTAGTGCGCTGGATCAACTATGCAAAATCAAAAACGTGGTAGGCAATCGTACTTATCGTTTACCTTGATACGTTTTGTGGCTAAACGGCGTCGTCACGCCGCCGCTGTGTTGCGTTCGCTTGTAGTATTTTAGCGGAGTGTTGGAAGCATGCGCCCAGCCGACGCCTGTATTCCAGGTCGTGTTGGGATCACCGAAATTGCCTCGCCGAACGCGATCGTTTGGACTGGCTCCGTTGTCATTCCTGAAAATCACAAGCGTGTTGTCGTCAATTCCAAGCTCAGTGAGTGTTTGCATAACACGACCGACGCCTTGATCTACACAATCGACCATCGCCGCGTAAGTTGACATGCGTAGATCCTCAAAGTCCTGTGACTTTTCATCAAGCGAATCCCAAGCTGGAATATTTTCAGGCCGCAATGGAAGGCTCCAGCCTTCCCCCGCCAGACCAATTGTTTTCTGTTTTGCAAAACGTTCTTCGCAAATCGCGTCCCAGCCTTTGAGATACTTGCCGCGATACTTGGCAACTTGGTCTGCTGGAGCTTGAATCGGTGAGTGTGGCGCGTTGTAAGCCAAGTACATGAAGAACGGCTTGTCCGAGTGCGCGGCGTGCTCTTCGCGAATAAATCTCACCGCGTAATCGCTCAGTGACGTAGTGACATAAAAGTCATCTTGGGGGATAGGCCACGGCTTGCCATCGAGTGTGAACGAGTCGTCACCGAGAAAGAAATTTGTATCGCCGCCCATGAAGCCAAAGTACCGATCGAAGCCGCGCTCAAAAGGCACACCCGCACAGTGCCACTTGCCGATCATCATCGTCCGATAGCTTCTGTTTCGAGAAGTCGATCGTCGCTGGTGTGTCACTAACTCAATCCAAATCGCAAACTGGGTACTCCAGCACAATCCAATCGCTTGTCACTCTCCGTGCTCACATGCGAACACTGCGCAACGTCATCGGCATGCCGATTGGCTTGCCAGCTTTCGAATGGATGATCCGCATCGGTGCGCCGTTGGTCCTGCGTATCGATCCCGAACTGGCTCTCTATGGTCGCTACGTCATTCCGCCGCGATTGATGGACGAAGGGTCCGAATTCGAGTTTTCCGAGCCTGAGCCGGCATTAAGAGACCTGCGAAAGTAACTCGATTCTTTCAAGTGGCGTTGATTGCCACCAACTTGTTGCGAAGGAATCGCTGCTCGGGTTCTTGCTTCGCTAGCGACAACGCTCGTTCGAAGGCGAGCTTTGACTCTGGTAGCCTGCCGAGTCGTCGTAGGAACTCACCTCTTGCGGAATGCGCGAGGTAGTAATCCT
>JBBQRC010000329.1:0-6256 GCA_038215215.1 Pirellulales bacterium | reverse complement strand
GAATCGGGGACCATACCAGTCGTACCCCACAAGCCTGATGAAAGCGAAGTCATTCTCCGCGTTACTTCCAGTCATCCGGACAGCATTATGCCCCCGCCTGAGGAGAATAAGCCGCTGACGGATAAGCAAATTGCCTTGCTGACACGCTGGGTGGAAACCGGAGCGGACTGGACGGGTCATTGGTCGTTTGAGCCGATCCGAATGCCACAGGTACCGCAGGAACATCTTGCTACGGGGCATGGCGGCAATCCGATCGACGCGTTTGTGATGCAACGCCTGCAGGCCGATGGTCTATCGCCTTCACCGCGCGAGGAACGGGCGAGACTGATTCGTCGCGTGTCGCTGGACTTGACCGGCTTGCCGCCCTCCATTCAAGAAGTAGATGATTTTCTTCAGGACCAATCCCCACAGGCCTTTGAGAAAGTGGTTGATCGCTTGCTCGGGAGCGAGCATTTTGGGGAACGCATGGCGATTCCGTGGTTGGATTTGGCGCGCTACGGCGATACCAGCGGTTACCATAACGACTCACTCCGCGATATGTGGTTGTGGCGCGAATGGATCATCCATGCCTTCAATACCAATATGCCTTTCGACCAATTCACGATCGAGCAGTTGGCTGGTGATCTGCTCCCAGATGCCACGGTTTCCCAACGGGTCGCCAGCGGTTTTCATCGCAACGTCATGACCAGCGACGAGGGTGGATTAATTGACGCCGAGTACCGAAATCTTTACGTGGTTGATCGAGTGGCCACTACCGGAGTTACATGGTTAGGCATGACCATCGCGTGTGCGCAATGTCACGACCATAAATACGACCCGGTGACCCACAAGGACTACTACAGTCTCTACGCCTTCTTCAACAACGTTCCCGAAAATGGCAAAGATGGCGTCCGCGATCGCAACCCCAATCCCTTTCTGCGAGTCCCAACGCCAGAGCAGCAAGAGGACCTGCGCTCGCGGGATAGCGAATTAGCGACTTTGGACGAAAAACTTACCGCGTTAAACGCTGGACTAGCCCAGCGCCAATCGACGTGGGAGACTCAGTTGGTTGCCCAAGATCGTGTGGCGGAATTGCCGCGACCTGCGGCGTATTTCCCGCTTGACGCCAGTGGTGACGCGGTGTTGAATCAGGTTACGGCAGACGTCAATCCGGCGGCCAATTCTTCGTCCTTGACGGCCGCAGCGCATGGCGAGGTGACCTTTGGCGATGGAAGTGTGGGGAAAAGCTTTCACACCGCTGGCAAACAGTGGTTTGAATACGGTGACCAATTTGGCTTTGAGAAGGATCAAGCATTCAGTGTCGCGGCTCACTTGTTCGTGACTCCTGAAGGCGGCGCCCCGTTCGGGAAAATGGACGACGCCAACGGTGCACGGGGATGGGACGTCGAGTTTCATGGGTTGCGGCCGAGCGTGCACTTGATCCACCGTTGGCCTGCAGACGCAATTCACATCCAGGCCGATGCTGATCTCCCCGCGAACACCTTCACGCACTTGGCGATCACATACGATGGTTCCGGCAAGGCCGCTGGACTGAAGCTGTACATCAACGGCTTGCCTGCCAAAACATCGGTAAAACAAGATGGACTGGTCGGTTCGATCAAGTCTCCAACGCCCTTCAGTATCGGGCGACGTGGCCCGTCAAGTACGCCGTTTCACGGGCGGATTGACGACCTGCACATTTACGAGCGTGAGCTGTCGGCTGTTGAGATTGCCAACGTCAACACCGCAGAAATTCTCAAGCTCGTTAGGACTCCCGCTGAGCAGAGGAAGGCACCCGAGGTGGAGCAAATTACCAAGTTTTTCCGTCAGACGGAGGTACCTGAATTTGCAGTTTTGCAAAACACCATCGCCCAAGGGCGTCAGGCCCGTACTGATTTCGAGAATAGTTTGCCCAACACTATGGTCATGTCGGAGATGGCCAAACCGCGCGACACCTTTATCAAAGTACGTGGAAACTATGATCTAGACGGCGAACAAGTGCGAGCTGGAGTACCCTCATTCTTGCCGCCCCTTAGCCAGCCTGCAGGTGACAGACCGCTAAATCGGCTCGATTTGGCCAATTGGCTGATGCAGCCAGATCATCCGCTGACCGCCAGAGTCACTGTGAATCGATGGTGGTCGATGCTGTTCGGTACGGGACTGGTAAAAACACTCAATGATTTTGGCTCGCAAGGGGAACGGCCCAGCCATCCGGAATTACTGGATTGGATGGCCGCCGACTTCATCCGAGACTGGGACACGAAGCGAGTCATCAAGCAGATGGTTCTCAGCAGCACCTACCAGCAATCGTCGCGCGTCTCCCCCGAATTGCTCGCCAAGGATCAGGAAAACCGATTGCTTGCCCGTGGACCGCGTCAGCGTCTGGATGCAGAGTTGTTGCGCGATAACGCACTGAGCATTGCAGGGATACTCAACCCGCGCATTGGCGGCAAGAGCATCAAGCCCGCGCAGCCTGAAGGGACATGGGAAATCAACGAAATGAGTGGTTATAAATATGAGAAATCGCAGGGTGCGGAACTCTACCGCCGCGGTTTGTATGTCTACTGGAGAAGATCAACCGTCTACCCATCGTTCGTGACGTTAGATGCTCCGACACGGGAATTTTGTGTGTCGCAGCGCGCGAAAACCAGTACTCCGTTGCAGTCGCTTGTATTAATGAATGACCCCGTATTTGTCGAAGCCGCCCGAGCTCTCGCGCAGCGGGTTTTGGCCGAACCGAATTTGGACGACATCGCACGTGTTAAATTCGCATGGCGGCTCGCGCTGGCTCGCGAAATTGCGGAGCCCGAATTGACAGTACTCCAGCGCACGCTCGAGCAGCAGTTAATTACCTACCGTGCGGATGTAGAGTCCGCCAAACAGCTCGCCGCGGTGGGTGACCTACCCAAGCAAGCTGGACTCAACGACAGCGAAGTAGCCGCTTGGACCGCACTCAGCAATGTCATCCTTAATTTGAATGAAACCATTTCCAATTAGCGTTAGGCGTTTGCATGAGCCTGACCGCACGCGTCATGCTCGGATTTCAACATAACGACTCGTAGTGTCGCGACACATGAAAAACTAGCTCCTATGACAACACTCGATAAATACTTATCCATCTTGCAACGCCGAGCTTTCTTGCAGCGTAGTTCAACGGGTATGGGGGCCATGGCTTTAGCCTCGCTACTCAACCCATCCGCATTCGCACAAGACCGCCCCAGCGTGCCGGGCGCGCTGGGGAATTTGCACTTCGCCCCCAAGGCTAAACGCATCATCTACTTGTTTATGTCGGGTGCACCATCGCAATTGGATTTGTTTGATCCGAAACCGACATTGACGGCCATGACGGGTAAAGATTTGCCCGACAGCGTGCGCCAAGGTCAACGGATTACGACCATGACGAGTGGACAGCAGAATTTGTTCTGTGTCGGCTCGCCTTTCAAGTTTCGCAGGGTTGGTCAGGCTGGTATGGAACTTTCCGAGCTGCTGCCGAACCTCGCCAACATCGTGGATGAATGCACCTTCGTGCGTTCGGTTAACACCGACCCGATTAACCACGATCCGGCGGTAACCTTCTTCGCCTCGGGCAACCAGCAGCCCGGTCGACCAACGATGGGAGCCTGGTTGGCGTACGGCCTGGGCTGTGACAACGCCGATCTGCCCGCTTTTGTCGTACTCACCAGTGGTGGTGGAGGTCAGACGTTACAAACGCGGTATTGGGGGAGCGGTTTTTTACCGGCTCAATATGGTGGCGTCCAGTTTCGTAATGCCGGCGATCCGGTGTTGTTCGTTTCCAATCCGCCAGGAGTTAGCAGTCAGACGCGTCGCAATTTAATCGACTCTACCAACGAACTAAACCGTCAAGCGTTAGACAATTTGGGGGACCCGGCGATCACTGCGCAAATCGAGAACTACGAACTCGCTTTTCGGATGCAGTCTAGTGTTCCGGAGCTGACGGATATCGCCACCGAGTCGCAAGCCACGCTTGACATGTATGGTGCCACACCTGGCCGCCCTTCGTTTGCCAACAACTGCTTACTCGCGCGCCGCTTGGCCGAACGGGGAGTTCGCTTTATACAACTGTGCCATCGCGACTGGGACCACCACGGCGGACTACCGGGCGGCTTGCCCACCAAATGCAAAGAAACCGATCAAGGTGCCGCAGCCCTGGTGCAAGACCTTAAGCAACGCGGACTGCTAGAAGACACCTTAGTCGTCTGGGGTGGTGAGTTTGGGCGGACCGCGTATAGCCAAGGCGAAATTAAGCCTAACAGTTTCGGCCGAGATCACCATCCTCGCTGCTTTACAATATGGATGGCAGGCGGCGGGCTACGCAGCGGTTACGTACACGGCCAGACCGACGATTTTGGCTACAACATCACGCGTGATCCGGTGCACGTGCACGACCTGCACGCCACGCTGTTGCATCAGTTGGGGGTGGACCACAAGAAATTGATCTACCGTCACGAAGGTCGTGATTACCGGCTCACCGACGTGGCCGGTAATGTGATCCACGAACTCATTGCCTAGGCGTCGTCTCAAAACAAGTTACCGTTTTGATTTTCCCCTCACCCTGCCCTCTCCCCCGCTTTTCCTGCTGCGCAGGGCGGGAGCGAGGGAGCTAGTGGAGTAACTTATTTTGCGACGACGCCTTAGCACTGACTCTGCAGCTACTTCCTGGGCGAGTAATCAGTAGGAACTAAAAAGCGAACTTCGTTACCGTTGCCGCGGCCTGCCGGCAGATTGGGATGTGATTCGCGATATTGCTTCATGAATGCAGGGAACTCCGCCATGAAGCCCTTCCAGGATGCATCGGCGGCCGCTTTATCCTTGTGCGCCAGCAAGTAAATAAATGCGCTGTTGTCCGTGGCAGTCCAGAACTTAACGGTCTGCATGCCGTTCTTGGTGAAGATCTCGCTCTCACCCGACCCGAAACGATCCACGGTGTGCGGCACGCGCTCTGGTCCGTCATTGTATTGACGCAATTCCCACAGACGGGCGGGTGCATCCGAGCCTTTGTTTACTGGTTCGTCTGGAGCGGAAAAGTCAGCTTCGTGCATAAAAATTGCGCGCGGCGCTTTGGCTAGAATCTTACCGTTTTCCTCGGACTTGGCAGCCGCAGCTTTCCACTCAGGATCTTCGCGGAACGCCTTCCACGAGGCGTCTTTGGCGGCTTCATCTTTATGAGCGATGATGTAGATCATCAAGTTGTCTTTGTCATCTTCGCTATTCTTCGCGCCTTCCATTACATTCCAGTAGATGATGTTTTCTATCCCATGTTTTTCAAACAGTTTCAGCGTATGATCGCGGAAACGCGCATGGAGGTCCGGCAGTTTGCCGGGGTTGGTCGTATAAAAGCGAATTTCGTAGAGCTTCCCTTTCTTCGCAGCGGTTGCCTGTGCCATTGCGGATGTTCCGGTAGATAAGCAGAGAGTCGTAATTGCCAATATGAATGACAATAGAGGAATGAAACTAAGTTTTATCACGGTGGTTTTTCCTATCTGAGTTGAAGGAGAGGTGGACGAGACACCATCATACCGCCCGCTAGGTTTGCGTGTGCCCTACGGTGCCAAAATTAGCGGCTAAGGCGCCGTCCCAAAATAAGTTACCGTTTTGATTTCCCCTCACCCTGCCCTCTCCCCCGCTATTCCTGCTGCGCAGGGCGGAGGCGAGGGAACGTGTGCGGTAACTTGTTTTGAGACGACGATTAAAAGCATTCGCAGTGCCTGACTAACTTACGGCCGAGCATCTGCTGCTGGCAGCGCCTGCATTGCTTCCGCAACAAATTCGCCGGGCAGATCGTCGAGCGGGAGATTGGCAATTTTTTGGGCCGCACTGCGCATCTGTGCGCGATCGCCTATTGATTTCGCCACCTCAAATAGCAAGACTTCACGGTCACGCTCTTGCCAAACATTCGCCGGTTTTAAATTCTGCAAGCCACCAAGCGATTCTGCGGCTCGTTGCGATTCGATTAACATCGATGCCTCGTTTAACTCCAGCAACTGCACCGCAATGGTCAGGGATTTGGCCTGTCGTAGCAATTCGACGGCCACTTCCCGATCTTCTGACCACCAAGACCAGTAACTGGCACAAACGGTGCGCACCAGCTTTTCGGCTTCAGTAGCCTGGGCCACATCAGCGGAATCACCAGGATTCGCCTGAGACAGATGGAGCCATCCATCAACCGTTTGACGAACGTCCTCGTCACCGCTGATGCGAATGTAGCGCAACAGCGTTAATAAACTGTTCGACACGTAGGGAGATGGCAGCGGAAATT
>JBBQRC010000328.1:0-6263 GCA_038215215.1 Pirellulales bacterium | reverse complement strand
AAGGACTTAAGAGCATGCGTTAGAGTGGCCTGCATACGCTCTAACTCAGGCCAGCTCGCAGAATAATCATTTGCGAACTTTTCCACGGGCTGGTCAGGGTTTTTCCTGCACCAAAGGAATTTTGTACCTTGCCCCCAGGCTGCCTTCACATCATCCAGGCAGAGTGTTAACAAAGGGTGAGCTGCTCCCACAACGCTGGCGGATTCCTCAAGTTTCTGCACCCACCGCGCTAATTGCGATCGGCGGGCCAGCGCGGATATAGAGGCAACCAGGAGCGGTTCATTCCACCAACGGCGAAGCCGATAGATAAGCTGCACCGTATCGAGTTGGCTTTCTTGATGGGGTTGCCCGAAATGAACACCCAACTGATTCAATACGGCAGCCACCCAATCAATGCCCGCTTCGTAGGTACCGACGATTGCGATTCTCATGCATGCTCCAACCACGTGTCCTCTGCCAGACGGAACGCAAGAGATTCATCTTACCTGAAACCGTTGCCTGACAACTCGCTTGAAGGGCGGTATTGGTTT
This sequence comes from Pirellulales bacterium, assembly GCA_038215215.1. Lineage (GTDB taxonomy): Bacteria > Planctomycetota > Planctomycetia > Pirellulales > Pirellulaceae > Aureliella. Next base: position 5,733 of record JBBQRC010000328.1, on the reverse strand, counting down.
TCGTACCCACTGCTCACTCCGTTCCACTAGACGAAAGACCTTTGTTTTCTGATACCGTGCAGGAGTCCATTACATGAAGCCGCTGCGAGTCTTCGTTCCAAAGCTGAATCTCATCAGCGTCACACTGAAAATATCTTGGATACCTGCCCGATAGTTCAGCAAATTCTGCAACCTGAAAGTCTGGCGGCATCGGTTTGAGACGGCCTTGGGAATGTCGCATCATTTGTGCATAGAGTTGGGTTATGCGCACGGCATCTTCAACTGGCAAATCGTTCTTGACAAGCTTCCATAGTCGCGCCGTACAGTCGTGGGAGGCTGTTAGTAATTTGGTACCGGATTTGTCAAAATAGACACGTCGAACCAGCTTCAGGTGCGTTAGCGGTGGAGCTAACAGACGATTTTCCGTTAGATCCCATAGAATCGCCGCACCTGATTGAGGGATTTTGCTCGCCTGTGCAAACGTACCACCCGCGAATGCCAAAAGAGACCCCTCCCGATTAACGTCGCTAAAATAAACCGACTCGATGACGGGATGGTGCAAGTCGTATTCATTTAATATGACGCCATTTTGCAAACGCCAGCCGCGCGTTCGACCTTTACTCTCGTTCGTCCATATTTGACTACCACCCTCAAAAACAGCCGCACTCAAGACCTCACCAGCGCATTCCAAGCGATCGACAATCTTGCCGCTGTTGAGATTCCAAATATAAACCCACCCATTTGTTCCGGTCGAAAGCACATGTTGACCATCGGGCATAAACGTGCAAAACAAAGCCGAATGAGGATGGGCAAACGGTCCATATTTTTGTTGACCGGTAACTGCATCCCAACAGCGAACCGTTCCATCCAAACTGGCGCTTGCCACCAATTCTCCTTTCGAGCTATAAGCAATACTGGTCACTCGGTCTTCGTGCTTGCCCACAAACGCCGCAGCGGAAGTAGGGTTTGGGTTGGTGGGTGTCGGGATACTCCAGCCCGTCACCGATCCGTCCAGACCACCCGCAACCAGCCTGTTGCCAGCGGGGCTAATTGCCAGAGTCAGTACTGATGATTCGTGCACCAAATTGCCTCCAATCTGCTTCCCGCTATAGCCGTCCCAGACTTTAACCAGTTTGTCGACACCCGCGGTTGCGATAATCTTTCCGTCGCTGCTGATAGCACCCTCGGAGATGCCCTCCGCATGTTCCAGTACCTCGCCCATCTGTTGACCCGTTTCGGCATTCCAAATATAGGCCTTGCCGTCCAAACCAATCGTCAGACAACGCTTGCCATCCGGCGAGAACAGAGCGTTGCGAACTTCACCTTGATGTTGAAAAAGGTGCGACGTGGGTGCGGCGCCTGCCAAATCCCAAATTTGCAAAATGCCATTTCGTCCACCGACTGCCAATCGACGTCCGTCGGGATGAAATGCTGTAGCCGTTGCGCTCTCGCTATTTCTTAGCAGGCTACAAGCGTATGTTCCCGTCTTACGCCAATAGATATTTACCGTACCGTCACCGCCACCGATTGCCAGCAATCGATTTGATTGATCTTGGTCGGCTGATTCATATTGGGTCAACCCTCGGATTTGCGATCCAAGTCGTTGACCATTGGTCAAACTCCAAACTTGAATATCAAAGTCGTGGGAGATGGATACCACTTCTTCCGCTGATCCGCCGAAAAGTACTTGACGCGGCGCGAAGGGCAATTTGAACCCTTCGCCAACCGCCGCTCCGCTGACCGTGTCCCAAACATGAATCTGCCCATCGCGCGATGCGCTGCAGATACGTTTACCGTTTTCGGCAAAATCGATTGGCAGAATATGAGACGCGTGCTGCATCCCGCTTGCGACAATCGATTCGTTTTCAAAGTCCCATACATATAGCTGATCGCCAAATTGACCGATCAAATTGGCAACCACGACTACCAAACTCGATTCGGGAACAAAGACCACTTGATTGACTTGCAAACCATCAAACTTGTGCTCGGCTTTTAGCGTGCCGTCACTGGCATCCCAAACGCGAGCAAAAGAATCAAAACCGCCGGTAACCAGCCACCTGCCGGAGGAATCAAAATCGGTCGAAACGACATAATCGGTATGGGCAAGATTCTTGATCAAGCGCCCACGTTCGACATCCCAAAGTGCCGCATGGTTCTCGACGCCACATAGTGCTATTTTGTCGCTGGTCGGAGACATCTTGAATTGCGTAAATCGCGCGACCGGTTGGTCAAAAACCGTTTTTTGATCGAACGTGTTGAAAACCTGGATACGTCCGCCAAAGTATGCAGAGGCTAAACGTGTACCATCTTGATTGAAACGCACCGCATCGACGGGCGAGTTGGTCGCCCATAGATGATTCAATTTAGGTAAACGATCTTGAATCATTCCGAGACGCGTGCGATTCGTCTGACTTTCTTGTATGGTCAACGCGTCTGAAAACCACAGCGATGCATTGACTAGATCGTTGCCTTCCAGAGCATTGGATCCATTCTGCATCAACAATTCATACTGTCGATTCTCGCTCTCAATTTGCGAAGCTTTGGCAACCCGAGTCAATCGGTTTTGTTCATAAGCCCAACCCAATGAAATCGCGGTAGTGAGTAACAAAAGCGCTGCAATCATAGCGCTGAGCGAAGCAGTAACTGGATGTCGACGACACCAACTCCAATAGCGAGCAATATGGCTGATCGGTCGCGCATGAATTGGCTCTCCGCGCGACCAGCGACCCAGGTCATCAGCGAACGCCTGCGCCGTTAGGTAGCGTTGGCTAGGTTTTTTGGCCATCGCTTTTAGTGTGATAGTCTCCAAGTCCCTGGGCACACTTTCGTTCAGTCGGTGGGGGCTTCGTGGCTCTTCATTAATGACCTGCTCAATCACCATGCGTTTGCTACCATGGAACGGTAGCTCTTTGCATAGCAGTTCGAAAAGAATTACACCCAGCGAATAAATATCGCTGCAGGGACCGACTTCTGCTTGATTTCCGATCGCCTGCTCGGGTGACATGTACTGCACGGTGCCCACGATCGCGCCATCGACTGTCATCGTGATCTCAGCATCATCATGACGCGAAAGTCCGAAGTCGACGACGTAAGCTCGGTTATCGTGGTCGACAATAATGTTGCTTGTTTTAAGATCCCGATGAATGATTTTATTGAGGTGAGCGAATTCAACCGCTTCCGCGATTTGAATCATCAATTTGACAGACTCTCTGTGTGTGAGAGTGCCCGTGCCAAGGAGTTCGCGCAGCGTCATTCCGTCGATGAATTCGCTAACGATATACGGGGTATTACGATCCTCTGAGATCTCGTGGACCTGAGCGATGTTGGGATGACGCAGTCTGGCGACATTTTTCGCTTCGCGGAAGAACCTTTGCTCTTCATCCGAGCTAGCGAAAAAGCCGTGGCGTGGGATTTTGATTGCGACGGGGCGGAGGTCAAGCCGCAAGTCTTGGCCCAAGTAAACAACGCCAAAACCTCCTTCGCCCAACATGCGCACAATGCGGAAATGTCCGAGTTGCTTGGGCATGGGAGGCGGGGTTTTTTCGCTCAGCTTTTTCGCTACATCCGAACGGACTCGAACGGAGCTGCCGCAGCTGGCACAGGTGATTTCGCGAACCCGGTCATCGACCACCTGAACCTGGTTGCCGCAATGAGGACAATTTATTCGGTAAACGTTATCGCGATCAATTTTCGTTGGGGATGAAAAAATCGAAAAGTCGACTGTCACGTCGTCCGATGAGTCGACTTCCATGGTCAGCCGTGTGGCGCGATAAACCGCCAGGTAGAACTTGAGACGCGCTTCTAAGTGAGGAGCGAGTTCCGGATGTTGGAGAACCAGTTCGTCATATTTTTCGGACTCGTTCCTGCGCAAGCGTTTGAGGTAGCCTTCGGCAATTGCCTCAACCGCTTGCTCAAGTTTGTCCTCTGGCAAACCATCTTCGGCAGATGCATCTTGGTTATCGATTGGCTCGTTAGCACCCATCCGGATTCCCCTTAGTATCCTAAGACCAACACGGATTGATCGTCGAACCCACTATCGAATTCTGGCCACATCTACTCTTGGTCCCCGTCCCGTGGACCGAGAAGCGAGGACACGCATACAAGCATTCCGTTTAAACAGCTTGCCCGGGTAGTAATGGGGTTCGGGCAAGGTATTGACGTTTGCCCACCACATGGATTCATAGGCCCAGAGGGCCCAGAACTGGAATAACAGCAAATACTTGCGGTCGGACTGGTCGGACCGGTTGGCCCTGTCGCACTTATCGGACCAGCGGGGCCCGTCGTCCCCTTAGGCTTACCTGTCGTCCCTTCAGGCTTGTACGCGGTGCTGCCTGCTACGTCAAATACCTCGGCAGGAATCTTGCTAAGGCTTTCATGAAACTTTGCCATGTCCCGAGCGTGATCCTTGTTGTGTTCCGAATTCTTTGCTTTGTAGACTTGGTAATCAAATACCTTCGGAGCTGCGCTCCCAATCACATCGGGAATATAGATATCCACTATTGCGTGTGCACCGATAGGCAATTTGAAAAAGCAAGGTGTAGCTTGCAGAAATAGCAAGGCATCTATGGCCTCTGCAAGCGTCATCGGCTTGGAGACGCTTCCCACTCTGATATTGTACAACGGGATAAAAATGGGCTCATTATTACCTTGGTCAACACGCTCCACTCCCTGATCAACAAGCGAGACAAATTGCTCGGTTGCCGTCGTGTTCTCAAAATAAAGTCTGGTTAGATGACGCATGGTTTCCTCTTCTGATTATGAGATTTTTAAGTAAGCCATTTTGCCATAAGAGCCTGCGCGGAATGGAACGCATTTCTCACATGGTCATACGTAAGCAACATCTGCTCGGAAATGTGTCTAAAGGATTGCCCATCAATTACGCGACGTTTGACGATTTCCCTGGTTTGATCATTCAAGCACTGATCCATGGCTGCTCGAAGTCGCTCCGCCAACTCATCATTGACAAATATCGAACTCGGTCCCGCTTGATGAGGGCGAAATCTTTCGTATTGGTGCCCGCCTTCGTCAAACGACTGTGTTGGCTGGTCAGGCTTGCGCTTGAGCGTCTCCCGACCGCGATACAAATTACTTAGCGTCGATTGAGCCGTCCTGCGAATCCAAATCGCAAAAGCAAGGGCAATTTGCTCGTCGTTTTCACCTCCTTTGAATTGATGAATTTTGGTCCAAACGCGTAACAAAACTTCCTGTACCAAATCCGATTGGCTCAAATCCGCGTGACCTCGATTGCCGAATTTTGAACATTCGTACCGTATCACGCCACTGAACTTGGAAACGAGTTGTTCTACAGCGAGCGTATCGCCCTGTTGTGCGTCTCTAATCAACTGGCAAAGGCTCTGCATTCTTGTGGCTCAACTATTAAGACACGCTTTGACAATCAGATTAGGAAAAAAGTTGACAATTTTCGTCAATTTGCAAGTAACGCTCTCTTTTGAAACGCTTTCCTCGCGGGATCAAGCGTGTGCATGCTCAATCACGCTGCTTGCGGGTGGTTTAGGATATCGAATTGCTAAACCGCGGCAATCTGGTGATAAGTTTGAGTTTTATTCTAACTCATTCGAATCGAACGTGTCGGCGTGCTTAGAATGTCAGCTGCTGAACCCCCTTCCATGTCACGAGCTCCCTTAGTAATCGGAACAAAGAGAATGAAAAACATCAGTCTTGGATTTGCGTTGGCTTGCATGTGCTTGCTGGCCGGCTCTCTTGCCGCACAAGACAAATCGGCTGCCACCGACC
>JBBQRC010000327.1:0-6312 GCA_038215215.1 Pirellulales bacterium | reverse complement strand
TTTTGAAGGGGAGAATGCGGGGAGTTATTTGGTCAATGTTATTCCAGGTCCGCAAATGGCACCGCTGACAACGGGCGCTACGATTCCGTTTTCTAACGAGTATCGTATTCGCCAGACGAACATGTCGGGACTGACTCAGTTGGCCAAACTCAAGCCGCGGGGTGGCGACGCGGGGTTGATAAGCGAACCGCTTGATCCACAGACCTTCGAGGAAATTCTGAAGTCGGCCGATAGCTATCGAAGCGGTTTGCCCAAAGCGCGCAGCATGCAAGATATCTGGCCATGGTGTTTGTTGATTGGCGCCGTTTGTCTATTTGCAGATATCTTTGTGCGCCGGGTGGCATTGGATTACGCGTATCCGGCCAAGTGGCTGTTCCGCAAGTTGCGACCGGGTATATCGCAGCAGGACACGGCACGCCAGCAGAGCCTCAATCAACTGCGGAATAAGAAATCGCAGGTTGCGCAACAGCTTGACGAACAGAAGTCAACAACTCGCTTCGAAGCGAGCGGTCCAGCAGAAACGGCTACTTTGGACGAAGCGGCCACCGGTAAATCGTCGCTCACTTCCGAAGCCTCGCGCGCACCTGCGCCGGGTATGGCTCAAAAAGAAGAAGCCGGCGGATACACTTCCCGATTACTCGCCGCCAAGAAAGCGGCTCAGAAGAAGAACTACCCAGATCAAGATCGCTCGTAATCAGGCCATCAACGCAACACGGAACCAAAACAATGGTAATAATTTATGACGGTCACCCATGACGACGGTTCGAAGTTAACCGCCTAGCTCCTCATTCGCACCGCCCGCTAGGCCGTAAGGATGAGGCAGTGCTCTTCCAGTCTTTTTTGAGAACTTTGTCGAGTCATCTATGAGTAGCGTCGCCGAGCAAATGCAGCAACAGGCCGATCAGTTTCGTACGCGTTACAAAGCGGTGCGTGACGAGATTGGCAAGACGATTGTCGGGCATGATGAAATCGTTCACGGAGTGCTAACCAGCATGTTTGTGGGTGGTCACTGCCTGTTGGAAGGTGTGCCGGGGCTCGGCAAGACGATGTTAGTGCGAACATTGGCTGAAACGCTCAGTCTTAATTTCAATCGCATTCAGTTTACCCCCGACTTGATGCCCGCGGACATCTTGGGGACGAACATGATCGTCGAGAACGACGCGGGGCATCGTAACTTTCAATTCCAAAAGGGCCCTATTTTTACGCAGATCTGCTTGGCCGACGAAATCAATCGCGCAACCCCGAAGACGCAATCGGCAATGTTGGAAACGATGCAAGAAGGGACGGTCACCGTTGGCGGCCATCGCTATGAACTCGATAAACCCTTCTTCGTGTTGGCCACGCAAAACCCCATCGAACAGGAAGGAACTTACCCGCTTCCTGAAGCTCAGCTTGACCGCTTCCTATTCAAATTGGTGGTGGGTTACAGCACTCGTGACGAACTTAATACAATCGTGGATCGCACTACCCGAGGCACCAAAATCGTCACCAATAAAATCATGGATGGAGAGGAAATTCGGCGTTGGCAGGCACTTGTCCGCGAAGTTATTTTGGCCAAACATGTGCAGGACTACATTGTCCGCCTGGTGCTGGCCACACATCCTGAAGGGCAGTTGGCACAACCCATTACCAATCAGTATGTCCGCTGGGGAAGCAGTCCGCGCGGCGCACAAACGCTGGCTTTAGCCGCCAAGGTGCGGGCGCTACTCGACGGTCGCTTTAACGTGAGTTTCGAAGATATCCGCCGGGTCTACTTGCCGAGCTTGCGGCATCGCGTGTTATTGAATTTCGAGGCCCAGGCTGAGAGCATCAATACCGATCAAGTGCTACTAGAAATACTCGAAAAAGTTCCGGAGAAATCGGACGAGTCATTGGTTGCCGCCAAGGCCTAGAGCTATAATGAGGCTTCCCACCGGCCTGCCTCCCACCTCTTAAAGCCTATCCCATGCGACTGATTGCTTGGCCAATAATCTGGCTGGCCAGTTCTGCGATCAGCAGTTTCGCGAGCCAGCCCGAATTGCTTTTTGAACGCGATGTGCGACCCATTCTGAAAGCCCATTGTTTTCACTGCCATGGCGAAGAAGCCAAGCTCGAAGGGGGCTTCGATAGTCGGCTCGTTCGCCAATTGCTGATTGGCGGCGAAACGGGTGCAGCCATTGTTCCGGGCAACTCCCACGATAGCCTGCTGTGGCAACGTATCGATTCCGAAGAAATGCCTCCCAAAGGCAAATTGTCCGCGCGCGAAAAACTGACGCTGCGAGACTGGATCGATCAAGGGGCAAAGACCGCCCGACCTGAACCAGCCAGTGTACCCGATGAAGTCGAATGGACCGAGGAAGAACGCACCTACTGGGCATTTCAGCCGGTCGTGCGACCGCCGCTACCTGACGTCCAAAATGTAGCTCGAGCGCGCACGCCGATCGACAACTTTTTATTGGCCGAGCTGGAAGCGCACGGACGCAGCTTCTCTGCGCCTGCCGATAAAGCCACGCAAGCAAGACGACTGGCTTTCGACCTGCTCGGTCTCCCACCGTCGCCACAGCGAGTTGCCGACTTTATGGCGGACAATGCACCGGATGCTTATGATCGCTACGTGGAAGAATTGCTGGCCTCTCCGGCGTACGGCGAGCGTTGGGCCCGCCATTGGCTCGATCCCGCCGGTTACGCGGATAGCGACGGGTACACGGAGAATGATCGCTTGCGTCCTTGGGCATTCCGCTATCGCGATTACGTCATTGCCGCACTGAATGGCGATAAACCGTTTGATCAGTTCATCGTCGAACAATTAGCCGGAGATGAACTTGTCGAGCAGCCCTACCAGAATTTGAGCGACGACGATATCGAGCGACTTACGGCCACTGGTTTTCTCCGCACTGTCCCCGATGGAACGGGAGATGTCGGCGACCAAAACCTCGCGCGCAACGATGTGGTCGCAGAAACCATTAAGGTCGTCTCCAGCGCACTGCTGGGCATCACGGTCGGCTGCGCACAATGCCACTCGCACCGCTACGATCCGATCTCCCATCATGACTATCATCGCCTGCGAGCCCTCTTTGAGCCGGCGCTCGATTGGAAGAATTGGCGCGATCATGGAGCCCGTCAAGTTAATTTGTGGACCGCCGCAGAGCAAGCCACGGCGGATCAAGTGGATCAAGAAGTGCGCGAGATCCAGGGTCAACGCAATGCGGCCTTGGATCAAATTGTGACGGAGATTTTCGAAAAAGTAGTCGCCACGCTAACCACTGAACAACAGGCACTCGCACGTACCGCCAAAGGGACCAAGGCCGCTGAGCGAACCGCCCCTCAGCTACAGATTCTAAAAGACTTCCCACGTTTGAATGTCGACCGAGGTAGCGCTACGTTGTACGAGCCTAAATTGATTGCGGCCCATAACAAGAAGTTTGACGACTCGATCGCGCAAGCCAAAACGAAACGTCCGGCGGATAACTTCATCGCCTGCCTAACGGAAGTCCCGGGGCAGCAGCCCGTGACTTTTCGCTTTGCGCGCGGCGATATCCAACAGCCTCGCGATGAAGTACTACCCGGTGAACTGAGTATCTTACCGGCTGGTTTTATAACCAAAGATGACGCCTATCTCCCGACAACCGGTCGCAGGTTGGCATTTGCCAGGCACTTGACGACGGGCCAGCATCCACTTTTGGCCAGGGCGCTCGTCAATCGATTTTGGATGCATCACTTCGGCCGCGGCATCGTCCCCACTCCCGGTGATTTTGGTCGCCTCGGCGAACCGCCCAGCCATCCGGCGCTGCTCGATTGGCTAGCCGATGAGTTTGTTCGTAGCGGTTGGAGTTTAAAAAACCTGCATCGCGTGATCGTGCGATCGGCAGCCTACCAACAATCATCGGTTCGCGCTGAGCATGATCGCGACACCGAAAACCTTTATTGGGGGCGAATGTCAGTCCGCCGACTGGAGGCAGAGGCGATACGCGACGCGATGCTAGAGGTCTCCGGCATGCGTACGGAAGTTATATTCGGGACACCATCGCCGGTGAATCCCGATGAAGTGGGGCAGGTCGTCGTCGGCTCGGCCACCCGCGATGGCAACGGTATCATGGTGACCAAAGGGGAAGATGCACCGGAGAAATTTCGCCGAGCGATCTACATTCAAGTACGGCGGTCAATGCCCCTGGGCATGCTGGAACCATTTGACTTGGCAGGTGTAACCCCCAATTGCGATCGACGCTCGACTTCGACGGTCGCCCCGCAATCGCTATTGATGATGAACAACGAAGTTATCCTGACATTGGCAGAGCGTTTCGCCAGCCGCGTGCAGCGCGAGGTAGGGAGCGAGCCTGCTGCTCAAGTTGCACATGCTTGGTCGCTCGCCTTTGGCACTCCGCCTGACGAGCGTGAATTGCAAGCTGGGGTAGCGTTACTGCTCACTCAGCGTCAGCACTTTCAGCAACTTGCCGACGCGCTGGCGGCGGCGGGCCCGCCCGACGACAAGTCCAAGAAAGTACCAGCGGCAACCGCTGAACCCGAGCTGCAATCACTTGCCCTGTTATGTCAGGCACTTTTTTCATCGAACCGCTTCCTGTATGTGGATTAAGCCGATGTCCGATAACACATCCAACTTCGACGCATCGCGACGGCACTTTATTGCCGCGCAGGGATTTGGCCTGACTTCAGTTGCGCTGTCGTACTTGCTGGCCCGTGATGCCAGGGCGGAACCGGTGAAGCCAATCACCGAGCAGAAATTTTTTGATCTGAAGCCGAAGCGGCCGCCCAACGCGCCGCAGTGCCACGCGATGATCTCACTGTTTATGCAAGGTGGTCCCTCGCACCTCGATTTATGCGACCGCAAACCAGAACTGGCCAAACGCCATCTGCAAAATTTTCCAGGGGATATCAAATACGACAACGCCGCAGAGTCGTCGGCCAAGCTGTGGAACGGACCGTGGAAGTGGTCGCGGCACGGCGCGTCGGGATTGGAGCTGAGCGAACTGTTACCGCAGTTGGGAACGATCGCCGACGATGTGACTTTGGTGCGGTCAATGCAGACGGGGGTAAACAATCACGGGCAATCGATTTACGCACTGCACAACGGACGGGTCACTGGTGGTCGCCCGACGCTTGGTTCCTGGTTGACGTATGCCCTTGGGAGTGAAGCTGACAATCTGCCCGCTTACGTGGTGCTAACCGATCCGGGTGGCTTGCCGGTACTGGGGACCGACTGCTGGCAGAATGGCTGGCTGCCGTCGACGTATCAGGGTACGGTGGTGCGTCCCCAGGAGCCGCGTATTCTAAACCTCGATCCACCCGCGCGGTTAGCCGGAGAACCGCAACGCCAGTACCTGGAATACCTGCGTGGCATCAATGAGCGGCACTTGGCAGAACGACCGGGTGAATCGGATCTGGCGGCCCGTATTGCCACCTATGAATTGGCAGCGCGCATGCAAACCGCTGCCAAAGAAGCTCTCGACTTAAGTCAGGAGACTGCCGCCACTCGTCGTGACTACGGCTTGGAGGATGATGCCACCCGCGAGTTCGGTTCGCGTTGCTTGATCGCCCGCCGTTTGGTCGAACGTGGCGTTCGCTTCGTGCAACTTTATACGTCGACGCAACAGTGGGATCATCACGGCGGCATCGACAAGGCGCTACCTCGTGCCTGCTTGAAGATCGATCGTCCCTCAGCCGCTCTGGTGCGCGATCTCAAAGAGCGAGGCATGCTCGACACGACTCTAGTTCACTGGGGTGGAGAAATGGGGCGGCTCCCCGTGATTCAAAACGAGAAGAATGTCGGTCGCGACCACAATACCCACGGTTTCAGTTCCTGGTTTGCCGGGGGCGGTATCAAGTCAGGATACGTTCACGGCGAAACCGACGAATTTGGGCACAAGGCCATCAAGGACGTTGTCAACCACTCGGATTTCCACGCCACTGTCATGCACCTTTTCGGACTGAAGGCCAGCGAAGTCACCTTCACGCGTCCCACTGGCCCCGGTTCGTTACTCGACGGACAACCCGGTCGCGTGGTGCGAGAAATACTCCATAGACCGGATCTCGGAGCCTGAACGGCTCAGTTCAAACCAATGAGCTAACTATGACTCTCCAACATCTTCATCGCTCCACATTGGCAACGCTCGTGTTACTGGCCTCTTATGGACCGGCATGCCGATCCACGGCTCAGGATGCTGGTACAACCGTCACCATCAAAGCGGTTACCGACCGCGACGACGCGATCTACCAAGTCGGTGACCAAGCAACGTTCACCATCGAGGTCACGCGCGCTGGCCAGCCACTTCTTGAGGGCAACGTGGTGTGTACTTTGTCCAAGGATGGCATGCAGGC
>JBBQRC010000326.1:0-6358 GCA_038215215.1 Pirellulales bacterium | reverse complement strand
GGACGAATCAAGGCTGTCGGCGGTGATCGCTGGGTGGCGGTTGCAAGGCCAGCAAGATTCGCCAACATCCGTTGGCATGTCTATCAAAGATCCATTAGCCGGTGAGTTAGCCTCCATTTTGCCTGCACTCGACAGTGAACTAGCGGCGGAGGCATTGCTGAGTTACGTGGACACGTACAGTGAGGCTGGTCCCGAGTTAGTCGATGCAGCCATCTCAGGGGCTGCCAAGCATTTGAATTCACGCATGACCGATGTGTTGCTCCGAGTGGTGCAGCATATCAACGACGATGATCGTTTGTCTCTGGCCAAGATGCTCGATCAGGTATGTGCGGCGGTAGTCGCAAAGAATCTTCCCTATCCGACTGCCGTTCAGCGGTTGGCTGTCGATGTGGTAAGACAACTGACTCAATCTGGGTTGGAGACTTTGGCAGCAAGTGATGCGCAAAGCGATTGGCGGGATGCGCGGGGAGCGGCTTGGGGAAACGAGCAACGCGCGTGCCGGGACGGGCAAAAAATGACGACGATTTCGAGCTTGACACGCGGCGAGGCTTACACGGGCACTTTGGCCAGCAGCCCGTTTGTATGCCCAGATGAGTTTTCTTTTTGGTTGTGTGGACATAACGGACTGCCCGCGGCGGCAGATCATCGCAAGAACATGGTGCGGCTGGTGGATGTTCAAAGTGGCCAAGTTCTGCAGACCGAGTACCCACCTCGCAATGATACGGCCAAGCCGGTCCGTTGGAAACTTGACGAGAGTGCGGGGCGGCAAGTGCGATTGGAATTGGTCGATGCCGATAGCGGTAGCGCTTACGCGTGGCTGGCCGTCGGCCGTTGTTCGTATGGCGGACTGAACCCGTCACCACTGGGCGAGCAACTGGTGACGTTAAATTTGCTAGTGGCCCGTCGTATTAGCGATCAGATTACACGGGAAGTTCAGCCGTTGGTAGCTTCGGAAAAACTCAGTCCGCGCATGCGGGCTCAATTGATGGCAAGCATCGCTGAAGCGGAGTCGCAGCCGTTGCTGCAAGCGCTCGCCGAGCAAGCGCTCGAGATCGATCAGGCAGCCCTCATGACCAGCGATTTATTTGACGCTGATACTGCCGTCAGCCGAGCAGCCAAGGAGCGTTTGGTACAGCAGATCAGTTTGGCAGCCACAGCCCGACAGCAGGCCGCTTGGGTGGGTCGGCTGATCCGTTCGGCGGAGGGCTGCGCGGTGCTGGTCCGCTTGCTAGATGCAGGTCAGTTGAGCTTGGTCGCGCTGCGCGGTCGAGAAGTTCTGTTTCCAGCGAGTTGCCCGAGCGAAGTTCGCCAACGTCTAACTGAGCTCGTCGAGCAGGCCGCCATGTTGCCTGAAGACAACTCCAAGGTTGTGCTGGCAAGACTCTCCCAGTTGGATTTGCAGAATGCTTCACCGGAGCAAGGGAAGTTGACCTTTGAAAAGAGTTGTGCGATTTGCCATCAATTGGCGGGCAAGGGTACGTTAGTTGGCCCCCAACTCGATGGTGCTGGACGTCGCGGCGTGGATCGCCTGTGCGAGGACATTTTGGATCCTCATCGCAACGTAGACAAAGCCTTTCGTACATCGACATTGTTGCTGAGCGACGACAAGGTAATCAACGGCTTGATTCGTGAACAGGCAGACGGTAGCTTGCAGGTGGTTGGTCAAGATGGCAAATCCACCGTCGTCGCCGCCAATGCAGTCGATCAACGCCGCGATTCGGAAAAGTCCTTAATGCCGGATAATTTTGCTCAGTTGCTGAATGACGACGAATTAGCTGCTTTGCTGCGGTATCTGACTGCGGCACAGTAGGCGTCGTCCCAAAAGTGACTTGTCATTGCGTAGAGGATCGTTGAAATACGTCAGAACGGTTACAGGCCGCACAAACTGCCCAATACGGCAAAATTTCCTTAAGGGCACTTCTAGTCGTTCGGTGAGATTTATTGAACGACTTACGGGAAAGTTGGCGCCTGAAATTTGCTTCGAGGAGTTCAGCAAGCTAGCTTTGAGGTGGCTTTGTTTGCCGCAATCAGCGAAGCATTTAGCGGCCCGACTGTCGCTCGGGCTGTATCGCGAGAAACTCGACTGTCTGGGGAGGGGAATTCCTGATGACGACTGCACCGGCGCAAGTTCCAACCACTGAGGTTCAAGTCAACACTGAATTTTTTGACCGCCGCAGTAATTCCAAACCTGCTGCAGGATTCGAGCGTCGGCAGTTTGGGAACTCGCACGCCGCACTCTCTCCCGATGCGCGCGAATTAGCCGAAGCCATTGACAATTACAAGCTACAACATCGCCGCCGCTTTATCACGTTCGAAGAAATGCTGAACGTCATACACGACTTGGGTTACCAAAAATCGTAGGCTCGCGGTAAGCAACTTCGCCCGCGGCGGCCAACACGTGAAGGTTGCCCTTTGCGAATAGAGCCAATCGCCCCCCGAGTGTACACGAGTCGTTATGGATGAGCTTGAAGAGCTAGGATACCTACCGCGGTTGATGTTGCGTCTGACGATCGGCGCGGCCCAATTGCCGGTCGAACTGCAGGATCGACACGCCCAGTACGTGTTAAGCCGACAACGGGTGGATGGTGGTTGGGCAGGGCGAGAAGGTGACAGCGATGTTTATTACACCAGTTTCGCACTGCGTTCGCTGGCCATCCTGGGGCTGCTCGAAGGAGAAGTGGCCGAGCGTGCAGCGGCGTTTCTCAAAGGTCGGCTAAGTTCTCACGAGACGATCGTAGATCTACTGTCGCTTGTCTATTCGGTAAAGCTGATCGAGGCGGCATGTGGGCTCGATTCACTGTCGTCCAGTCGCGAGGGCTGGGCAGCTCGCCTGGCTGAACTGCTGCACAAGTTGCGCCGCCCTGACGGCGGTTTCAGCAAGAGCATGGAAGGACAAGCGGGCAGCACTTATCAGACTTTTCTCGTACTGCTGTGCTTGGAGCTGATCGAGCAACCTTGCCCTGAACCGGACGCCGCGGCAGAGTTCCTGATGAAGCAGCGTCAGAACGATGGTGGCTTTCTAGAGATTCGCGTCGCCAAACGTTCGGGTACAAATCCCACAGCGGCCGCTATTGGCGCGCTGCAAGTTCTCAAGCGGCTGAGCGCCGACACGGCGCAGGCCGCTGCCGAGTTCCTGGCTGATTTGCAGACCGATGAAGGGGGTTTTCAGGCCAATACGCGGATTCCGCTCCCCGATTTGCTGAGCTCCTTTACCGGCTGCGTCACACTGGCAGACCTCAATCATCTCGATTGGATCAACAGCGACCGCGTCCGCGACTATGCACTCAGCATGCAGCAACCTCAAGGTGGATTCCGTGGCTTCGAATTTGATCCCGCAGACGACATCGAATACACGTTTTATGGCCTGGGCTTACTTTCGTTGCTATGCTCCGTCTGACGCAGCCTTGAGAGGCTGCGGCGGATTGACTTTCAAAAGCTGGTAGGTGGCGGACTGCCAAACGAGCTCCAACCAGCCGCTCGCTGCGGCTGCCTCGATGCCCTGCCTCAGTGAAACAAGTCGCTCCGCGCGGGCCAAAGAAAAATCAGGACCCAGCGGCTGCGTCGGTAAAATCAGATAGGCAATTCCCTCGTTCATCAGTACTCCCAGAACACTTTCAGCGGAGGTAAATGCTTCCGGGGGATTAAAGGCCTGCGACTGGAAAAACGGACTTCCGATAACCGTGGTCCGCGATATGTAGAAACTACGGTGTTCTAACAAAAGCATGATGCGAGCATCTTCTTCAGTGAGCGCATCAATGGCTTCAACCAGCGGAAGATATTCGAAGCCTGTTCCTTCATCGACCAGCGTCTTCCCATCCACCCAACCCAGATTCGACATCCAGGCGCCGAGGTAATACCAAGTGGTTCCCCACGGTGCACTGATCAGCGTCAAGCCCAACAGAGCCAGCGCCAATAAATTTCGGATGCGTGGAGAAAACTGTGCAAGAGACAGTGCCACTAAAATGGAGATAACAAATGCGGCGGCAATGGCAAAACGCGCTTGCTGCGCCGTTAAAGCCCAAAAAACAAGTAGCCCCAAGGCCACAAAGAAAAGCAGCACCATCTCGGGCTGGGCTGAACCCGCGCGGACCACACTCACCAAACCCGCAATCGCCACCGCCAAGATCAAGCAAAATTGCAGTCCAAGTGATCCATCAAAGACAGCCTGATTGAAACCGAGAAGCACTGGCGAGAGTAACAAAGCGGGCAGTCCCTGCCCACCAAACCGCTCGCTGCCAATGGCATGGTGGAACAAACTGGACTCGATGCGGTTAGCATCTGCCGTAAACCACGTTTCGAAGTAGGGGAAAAACGGATTGCCCGTTTCTAACCAAGGACGCAAATAAAAAGGAACTAAACAGACTGCTGCAATCAACACCAAAGCCAACATCGCCCTAAAGAGTTCGCGGTGACGCGAAGGCAACTGAGGCTTGCAGAACGTGAGCATTAACATAGCCACGGGCAACATGACAATTCCGGTCAACTTCACCGCCCCGCAACCGGCAGCCAACAGACCAAACATCAACGCCAAACGAATTGTCGATGGCGGTGTGTGCTTGCGAGCATGCAAGAACAGCATCAGCATGGCGGCCAAATTCAACGTTAACTGAGGCTCGACATAGCCGCCACCCGATACCAGCAGCACCGCCTCAGAACAGGCAAAAGCGGCGGCAATAATGACGGCGACCCAGCTTGGTACGTACGAACTGGCCATGCTAAAAAGCATCGCGACGGCAACCAACCAGGCAACCGCCGAGATCAAGCGAGGCGCGATCATTCCATCCATGGTGCTCACGGATAGACTGACGATTTCGCACAGCGAAGGAAAGCCTGAATACGGCAGGTCAAAGTAGCAGGCTATTTTCTCGTCAGCCAGCCAGCGTTTCGGCAACTCGGCGTGATAAACAAGTTCATCCCAGGTCTCAGGGGGACACAACGCAGGTGCCAAGGTGAGTAAACCTAAGGCGGCCAGCCAGGCGGAATGGCCCGGTGGGCGCATGGACGAAAAGGTGAATCGAGGCAACGCAGCGGCCGCCGCGCGCAAACACGCCGTTGCGGCCGGCAGACTCAAGAAGATTAGCAGGCCGATAAGTTCCAAACGGGAACTGAGGCCCAGCCAGTTTGCTATCAACACGACCCAGCCCAACAAAGTGTAGCCCATGACAATTTGCAGAACGGTTCGCCAAGTTCCGCTGCTGGCGAAGCCGGTCACGCGAAAAGTGAACGATATGCCAAGTGAGGCAGAAGCCAATCCAACCAGCAGCAAACAGAAAACAGCCACGCCTCGCGTTTCGACTTCAAGCATCTCCATGACTGCTCATTCCAGATTCCACTCGCATTTCCGACCCATTCGACGCCTTAGAGCGGCAGCTTAACCACGCCAAATAGTGTACTGCAAAGCATCCTGTTCCATTCAGTCGCTAGCGTTTTCTGACGGCTCAAACGTCCACGCTGACGCTTTTTGAAGTCGCGCTATTCAGATGCGGTGTGCCACTGGCTCTGCCAGTGAACCGAAGTAAGTGATCATACAAGCCGTTAATCTCCGCAATGTCAAAAATTCGAGAACGACGGAGGCCGAAGTAAAAAGCAAGCCGACCGATAAACGCTCAAACCTAATACGTACCACGTACACCCACGATTTCTCCCGCCACGACTAGCTGCATTTTGACGAAATTTAGCGCTTCGGCAAATTCCCCACAAACTGTCGTGCATTGGATGAACTCGCAACTTTCAAACACGCGAACCTTCGACGCACTGGCAAAGCCAGTGGCACACAAAAATAGCCCAACTTCAAAACTCACGCTTCGGGTTACGAAAAACGTAGCTTCGGGTTACAAAAAACGAAACAGCGTCACTTCAAAACGCCGCAGCAAGTGCGAGGCAGATTATAACCTCTCGGCCTTAATCAAACCGGGGCCATAGTCGAAATTCACTTGTAAACTCGTCGAACCCGCGACTGGCTGGCGTGTTCAAATCACGAGGCAACTTTCGGCCGCCGACTGCATCGGATGAAAACGCAAAAAAACGCCCAGCACGAATGCAGGGCGTTTGTGAGAGCTACCAAGAACTGGCGGCGATCCTATTTGTCTTTGAGATCAAAGGTGAATTCGTTCACTTTCCCCGCAACGACCTCAGCCTTTAAATCTGTGGTCAGAACCGCCCCATACTTTTTGGGAACAAGATCCTGCTAGGTCTCGCTTTTGATGGCCGCTGGATTCCTGGTTTGGGTGGCCGTTTGTGGGTACGTAAAAGGGGATGATGGTTAGTCATCCCCAGGGTTGGTGCAATTAGTTATTGGTGGCTGACAGCGGGATGTAGCAGCGGTCCAAGCTGTCCTACGGCCTCCAAGAACTCAATG
>JBBQRC010000325.1:0-6362 GCA_038215215.1 Pirellulales bacterium | reverse complement strand
CAGTGTCTGTTGGAATCCGCCGGTAGAACTCCGCTGCCAATTTGGCAAATCCAGCGTCACCAATGCGTAGATAAACTTCGTGTTCTTGGAGCGGCATCGGGCGCCTCGTCGATTTAAAAGTGGGATGCAGATCGCGCAGCTATTGCGAATTTAACTTGCGCGTAGCAGTAGAAACGCGACCCGCCAGCGGGTTCGTGAATGTTCTCGCGGGGAGGGACCAGCCGCTTAGGGAATCAATCACATTCGGCCCAGTTGCGTCCCGCTTTGACGTCCACTTTTAGAGGTACGGATAACTCGGCGACAGCCGTCATCTCTTGGCGAACCATCGTTTCGAGCGCCGCGCAATCTGCCTGGCTGACCTCAAAAAGCAATTCGTCGTGAATTTGCAGCAGCATGCGCGCGGCGAGTCCCGAGTCAGTTAACCTGCGGGATACTCGCAACATGGCCAGTTTGATGAGATCCGCGGCGGAGCCCTGAATGACGGTATTCACGGCGATACGCTCGGGTTCGATCATCATTTGCTTGCGGGCAGGGGTCAGGCTGGCAAAATCACGCACCCCTTTGACACGCCGTCGACGACCAAACATGGTGCTCACATACCCCTGCTCGCGACAGGTCATGATCGTCTGTTCAATGAATAGTCGCACACCTGGAAAACGAGCGAAGTAGGCTTCAATGAACTCAGCGGCGGCAGATTTCGCGATCTGCAGGCTCTTGGCCAAGCCAAACGGGCTCTGCCCATAAATAATGCCGAAATTGATCGCTTTCGCGCTCCGTCGCTGCGCGGAGGTCACGTCACCCAAGGGGACGTTGTAAACTTCACTGGCTACCTGCGTGTGTACATCGCGGTCGTTCAAGAATGCGCTGCGCAGCGCTGCATCGCCGCAATAATGCGCCAGCACGCGGAGCTCGATTTGCGAGTAGTCAGCGGCCAAGAGCAACCAGTTATCGTCACCCGCTTTGAATGCCGAGCGGATTTGTCGCCCCTCTTCGGTCCGAATCGGAATGTTTTGCAGATTGGGGTCGCTGCTGCTGAGCCGGCCGGTTGCAGCCACGTCTTGCCGGAACGAACTGTGGACTCGGCCCGTCTTGGGACACACCAGTTGAGGGAGCGCATCGACATACGTGCTCTTCAATTTCGCCAACTGCCGATACTCGAGTAACTTCACGGGCAATTTGTGATAGACCGCCAGCTGCTGGAGCACTTCTGCGTCGGTACTGACTCCAGTTTGCGTCTTTTTGAGCGCGGGGAGTTTCAGTTTATCATATAGGATAACTTGCAGTTGCTTCGGAGAATCGAGGTTAAACGACTCACCGGCCAGCTCCAGAATCTCGCTCTCGAGCGCGTCAATTCGCGTCTTGAACAACCCGCCCAGCTCGGCTAGACGATCGACGTCGATACGGATGCCGTAATACTCCATCTCGGCTAACACGCTGATCAGGGGCACTTCCACCGTGTCGAACAGGGTGCGCAGCCCCAGCGACTCGAGCTGTTCAATGAGCATCGCGTGCATACGCCACGGGAGATCCGCATCCTGGCAGGCATAGGGAGTAATCTGCGCGATGGGGACCTGGTCCATCGTAATCTGGTCACGTCCCGATCCAATCAGTTCGCTGATCTTGATGGTTTTGTGTTCGAGGTACCGCCGCGCCAGATCATCGAGACTGTGATCCCTTTGCCCCGGGTCGATCAGGTAGTCGGCAACCATAGTATCGAGCTGCACGCCCGCGACCTCTAGCCCCAGTTGGCGGAGCACGATCAAGTCGTACTTGATATTCTGACCAATCTTTGGAATTTGGGGGTCAGCTAGCACCCCTGCTAGTGCACCGCACACCGCTGCAATCGGCAAGGTCACTGCCCCCACCGGCGCGCGGAGCGGAATGTAAGCCGCTTTGCCCAGTTCCCAACTGAACGAAAACCCTACGGCATCGGCCCAACGAGCATTTGTAGAAGTCGTTTCGGTGTCCAGCGCTATTATTTTTGCCGCTCGCAATTGGTCAGCCAACCAGGCAAGCCGCTCGAGCGTATCGACCGTCGTGTATTGCAGCGTCCAAGCTTGCGGTTCGACTACGGCGGCCGTAAGATTGCCAACCAAGCGATCCGCAATACGTCGGAAGCCTAGCTCTTCGAACTTGGCCTTTAAGGCAATCGGATTACGCCGACTGAAGTTTGCATCGCGCCAATCAAGCTCCAAGGGTACATCCGTTCTTAATCGCACGAGCTCGCGCGATAACCGAGCCTTGTCCGCAAAGTTGCGAATATTCTCGGCTCGTTTTTTACCACTCACGGCATCTGGATTTTGGAGAATTTGATCCAGCGTCTCGAACTGGCTGAGTAACTGTTGGGCAAACTTAGGGCCAATGAGCGGGATACCGGGCACGTTGTCGACCGCATCACCGACCATGGATTGGAAATCAACTACCTGGTCTGGGCGAATACCCCACACTTCTTGCAGTTTCACCGCATCAAAAATTTCCTGCTTGCGGATGTTGTACATCTACACATGATCGTTCAGCAGTTGGCGACAATCCTTATCACTGGTCACCACAATGCACCGTCCGCCCGCCTGAGCAACTTGCGCCGCCATGGTAGCGATGATATCGTCCGCCTCGAATCCAGGCGCATCCACGACTCCCGCACCCAGCAACTGCAAGGTTTCGCGGATCAGAGGGATTTGCGAGCGCAATTCGTCGGGCATGGGATCGCGATGCGCTTTGTATTCTGGGTAAAGCGCATTGCGAAAGGTGACTTCGGACAGATCGAACGTGCACCAGAGAAAGGCAGACTGCCAGCGATCTCGCAAATCTGCAACGTCGCGCAAAAATCCGTAAACCGCCGCCACCGGAACACCGGCGGGGCTGCTCATCGGTGCCAAGGCATGAAATATCTGATAGATCAGGGAGTGGGAATCAATCAGTACCACCGTCTGCCCGTTTAAATCTTCGGGCATCTCAGGGTATTCCAACGAATAGGTCACTTCGACAGTGGCAGGCACCCCCGACGATTTGGCTTCGGCAGGTGGAGGATCCGACAGTTTGGATGCGGGTGTCGCCGCGTCTAAGTTCACCGCCAAGGCCGCTTCCCGAACACTCCCAGCCGCAGCATTAAGCCGCGACGTAGCAGATTGTTCTGGGGTCGGTTCGAAGCCATCGAAAAACGATTGTTGCCCTGACTTAGCCATACGCGAACCAAATTGCCTTGTGAGCGGATTGTACGAGCGACGGGGGCAGCCATGAGCCGATTAACCGAGTGCTTTGAGCACTTGGTCGGTCATGGCAACCGTCCCCAGACTGGCTTGACCGCGACGAACGAGATCCGCGGTGCGGAATCCGTCAGCCAGCACACGTTGCACCGCCGACTCGATAGCGGCCGCCGCTTGCTCCAGGTTGCATGAATGCCGTAGCATCATGGCGGCCGCCAGGATCGTCGCTAGCGGATTGGCGATGCCCTTACCGGCAATATCCGGTGCAGAGCCATGTATAGGTTCGTACAGACCCGGTCCGCTGGCGCCAATTGATGCGCTCGGAAGCATCCCCAGTGAACCTGGCAACATGCTCGCTTCATCCGTGAGAATGTCACCAAACATGTTGCTGGTGACAACCACATCGAAGCTGGTTGGTCGGCTGATGAGGTGCATCGCCATGGAGTCGACCAGGACAACTTCGTATTCGAGATCCGGGAATTCTTCTTTGACAATCTTCGCGGTAACGCGACGCCACAAGCGGCTGGCTTCTAGCACGTTGGCCTTGTCGACCATGGTCAGTTTCTTGCGGCGCTGGCGAGCGGCGGCACCCGCCAGGCGAACGATCCGCTCGATTTCGTAAGTCTCGTAGACCATGGTGCTGAACGCGCGTTCGTTGCCATCCGGCAAGGTCTCGCAGCCCGAGGGCCCAAAATAGATTCCACCCGTCAGCTCGCGGAAAAACAGGATGTCGGTGCCCTCGACGATTTCCTGTTTGAGTGGCGAGGCATCAAGCAGTTCGGGGAAAGGGGCGATAGGACGCAAATTAGCAAACAAGCCGAGTTCTTTGCGAATCCGCAATAAACCCGCTTCGGGCCGCGTTTTGGCCGCAGGGTCGTCCCATTTTGGGCCGCCCACCGCACCTAACAAAATGGCCTGGCTGCGGCGGCAGGCGTCGATGGTCGCTGGCGGTAGCGGGTCACCTGTTTGATCGATGGCAATACCACCAATCAAACACTCTTCAAAGTGGAAATTGAGGTTGAATTTCTCCGCCACCCGCACCAGAACTCGCCGCGTCTGGCCAACAATTTCCGGTCCAATACCGTCCCCGGGAAGCAACACAAATCGCGTTTCCAATTTCACTCCACCCATTCCAAAAAGACTCCAGCAGTTGGCTGCGAAGTCAAGTCGTTTAACGCTGAAACCATCGAGTCACCTTTATAGTCGCTTGTCACTTTTGCTTCAATGACCAAACGCCTAACGTGCACGCTTGCTGGAGCGGCTGCGCCATTGTGCGGCTGCGCCCTTGATGCGGCTGCGCCATTGGATTGTCGGCACTCCAGAGCCCCGTTACGATGTAGCACCCAGCTCCATCCACAGTGAAGGAAAAACCGTGAAGGAAAAACTAT
Source organism: Pirellulales bacterium (assembly GCA_038215215.1). GTDB lineage: Bacteria > Planctomycetota > Planctomycetia > Pirellulales > Pirellulaceae > Aureliella. The sequence continues at coordinate 1,771 of JBBQRC010000325.1, read as the reverse complement.
GACTGCGAACCGCCCAGTACATTTAGCCATCGACTTGGGAGCTTCCGGCGGACGCGTGCTGGCAGGGTTCATCACTGATGACGGCGTGCAGCTCGACGTGCTGCATCGTTTTGCCAACGGTGGCGTCCACCAAGGGGAACGCTTGGTATGGAATCTATTGGGGCTGTGGGAAGAAATTGAGAATGGCTTGCAGGCGGCTGCGGCCAAATACGGTTCCAGCATCCGCAGCGTTGGAGTCGATACGTGGGGAGTCGATTACGTATTACTGGATCGCAATGATGATGTTGTCGGTCCCTGCTTTCACTACCGCGACCAAAGAACACGCGAGATCTTTACCGAAGCGTTCGCTCGCCTGAGCCGAGAGCAGATCTTTGCGGCCACGGGCTTGCAATTCATGGAAATCAACACGGCTTATCAATTGTTGTCGATGCGTCTTGAGGGCTCACCTCTGCTGGACGTGGCAGAGCATTTTCTCATGGTCCCAGACTACTTTCACTGGCAAATGAGCGGGGAGAAATGCAATGAGTACACGAATGCCTCGACAACTCAATTGCTCGACGCTGACGCGGCAGACTGGAGTCGCCCCATGCTCGACGCCTTTGAAATTCCGGCTCATATTTTTTGCAAACCGATGCAACCTGGTCACACGCTGGGGAAATTAAAGAGCGGTCTAGCCCAGCGAACCCAACTAGCGGCTGACATAGACGTAATTCTTCCCGCCACCCACGATACAGGCTCAGCGGTTTTAGCGGTGCCTGCCCATTCGTTTGCTCAAGATCGACCCGATTGGTGTTATATCAGTTGTGGCACCTGGTCGCTGATGGGTGTTGAGGTCCCTCGCCCGATCATCAATGACAACTGCAAGCTGTTCAACTTCACCAATGAAGGCGGAGTGGAAGGGAGTGTGCGGCTGCTGAAGAATATTTGCGGTTTGTGGATCGTCCAGCAATGTCGGGCGCAGTGGAAACGCGAAGGGCACGATTGGAGTTGGGACCGGCTCATTCAGTTGGCGGAACAGGCGCCGGCGATGCTGGCGATCATCGATCCTGACGACGTGTCGTTTGCCGCACCGGCCAATATGCCAGCAGCCATCCGCGATTATTGTCGTCGTACGGCCCAACAACCGCCGGAAAACGAAGGAGCGATGATTCGCTGCGCGCTGGAAAGCCTGGCACTCAAGTATCGCCTGGTACTCGAATATTTGGAACAACTGGTGGGCAACAAGTTGTCCACGATTCACATGGTCGGGGGCGGTGTCCAGAATCGGATGCTTTGTCAATTTGCCGCCGACGCCTGCCAGCGACTGGTGGTGGCTGGCCCGGTTGAAGCCACCGCGTTTGGCAACGTACTAATGCAATCCATCGGAGTTGGAGAGTTAAGTTCCATTGACGAAGCGCGACGGCTGGTGCGCGGTGCCAGTGACATTCGCAGTTACGCTCCGCAGCAACCAGGACGCTGGGCGGATGGGTTTGGGCGATTGCGACAGTTGGTCATGGCGGCCAGCTAGGCTGCAATCGATTGTAACCCTCAGGGTTAGAACACACAGTCGTTTGCAAATCGCTGGCCCGCCAGTTAGCCTAGAAAGTTCTTTAACAACCCTCGCGAAATCGCCTCATTTTGAGCTCCAACTGTTTGATTCTTCCACAATGCCGATCGAGTTTAACTGCGAAGCCTGTAGACGATTACTGCGAGTCCCTGACGGGAGCGAGGGGAAATCATGCCAATGTCCGGGCTGCGGTAAACTGCTCGATATTCCCTTGCTCGAGATACC
>JBBQRC010000324.1:0-6364 GCA_038215215.1 Pirellulales bacterium | reverse complement strand
TTCGTCCGCGGAAGCGGGTTGCAACATCCACCAGCCGACACCCAGCGCCGCCGCCAATAACAGAATAATTCCGACAATGGATGCATAATGCAACCAATCGTAGCGATGAAGTTCCACCGTGGCCTGGCCGCCGAACGGGCTGCGGAAATCTCTGTCACTAACGTCTTTGTAATGCGAGTCGCCACTGTCGGTGAGCGGTGCGCTCTGCGCAGTCTGCGGCCGTTGCACAGCCGCATCCGCGGTTATGGCTGGCGCCCCTAGAGCTGCGTTCGCGGGTCCGCGCGACATCGCTTCCTTGACCTTTTGATCGCTCAAAAACGGTGTGGTCAGCGCTTTGTCGGTCACAAACGGCGAGTGCGAATCGGCGGCGGGCGCCAACATGGTTAGTTGCTCGCGAGTGGACAGTGCGTCACCGTCGGTCAGCCGCAATTCTTCGTCCTCGGAGTCCGATAGATCGAGCGAAGTCAGCTCGCTGCCAATCTTCAGCGAGGCGACATCGGTCGACAGGCCGGCAGCAGTGGTCAGCCCCATTTTCAGCAGGCCTTGCTGCAGAGCTTTAAGTCGATTCGCCACCACCATCGCCGTGGGGGGCCGTTTTTGCGGATCCTTGGCCATCAGCTCCGCAATGAGCGCGATCAGATCGGGTGGACAAGTGGGGACCTTATCTTTCAGGCTCGGCGGAGCATTATACCGGACAGCGTACAAAACCTCGGGAACGCTAGTGCCGGTAAATGGTGGTTTGCCAGCCAGCAAAGCATAGAGCACGCAACCTAGGCTGTACAAGTCGCTGCGCGTTGTCACCGGTTTTCCCTCGGCTTGTTCTGGTGACATGTAATCTGCAGTGCCGATGACAGTTCCCTCCGCGGTCATATGGAAAATATCGAACAGCCTTGAGATACCAAAGTCCGTTAGCTTGATCTGCCCTTGCGTGTTGAGGATCAGGTTTGCCGGCTTGAGGTCGCGATGAATAATTCCGAAATCGTGCGCATGTTTTAGGGCCGTGGCAATCTCGATGCCGATTTGAATCACGTCCTCAAAAGGGAAACTGCCGCGTAGCCGCAAGTAGTCTTGCAACGTATGTCCGTCCACATACTCCATGGCGTAGAAAAGCATGCCTTGCTCTTCGCCAGTACCGATGAGCTTGACGATGTGCGGATGACTGAGTCGAAAGAGAGTTTCAATCTCGGCGTTAAAACGACGGCGAAACTTGACTTGATCGGCCATACCCGGCGCGATGACTTTCACCGCCACCTTTTCGCCACTGCGCGCGTGTGCACCTTTGTAAACGGTGCCCATGCCGCCACGCCCCAATTGGCTTTCGATCTTGTACGGCCCGAGGTACTCGAATTCCGGCTGTTTCATCCGACACCTGTCTCAAGTCAGCATGGGTTGCGGGGCATTTTACCGGCTCGATCAGAAACACTGGTGCTAGAGCTGAAGAATCGCTGTCCCCCACGCGAGTCCAGAACCAAATCCGCATAACAAAACGCGTTCGCCGCGGCGCAGTTGCCCATTGGCCATCGCTTCATCGAGCGCCAAGGGGATGCTCGCGGCACTCGTGTTACCGTAGCGATCTAAGTTCACAAACACCTTCTCGCGCGGAATCTCAAAATCTGAAACGGCTGCGTCGATGATCCTTACGTTGGCCTGATGCAAAATGAGCAGGTCAAGCTGGTCGATGGTCAAACCAGCATGTGTCAGGCAATCGCGCGTACTATCAGCAACAACGCGCACGGCCCACTTAAAGACCGAGCGACCTTCCATCCGCAGGTAGTGCTCCCCAGCCGCCAGCGCCTCGGCGGTCAACGGTTGACGACTACCGCCGCTGGGAATGCACAGCATTTGTCCGCCGCAGCCCTCGGAGCCGAGCGCGTAACTCAGCAGCCCCAAGGAATTGTCGGCAGTCGGTCGCAAGAGGACTGCGCCGGCGCCATCTCCAAACAGTGGATACGTTTTTTTATCAGCCGGATTGATCGTCCGACTCATTAATTCGGCCCCTACCACCAAAGCGCACTGCGACGATCCGCTACTCACAAATTGCCCCGCGGTGACAAGGGCGTACACGAACCCAGCACAAGCCGCGTTGATGTCCATGGCCGGTGCGACGCAGCCCAACTGCCGTTGCAGGTGACAGGCAGTCGAGGGAGAAGCATGATCGGGAGTAATCGTCGCCACGACAATCAAGTCGACATCGGCCGCGCTTACTTGGGCACGATCCAAACAGGCTTGTGCAGCCAATAGGGCAAGATCACTTGTCGCCTGACCGATTCCCGCTTTGCGTCGTTCGCGAATCCCAGTCCGCTGTATGATCCAGTCGCTGTCACAGCCCAAAGCAGATAGATCCTCGTTGGCCACGATTGTTTGCGGAACGTAGCTGCCGGTCGCCGCTACTTCGACACCAGTGAGTCGTCCGAGTCGGCTTCTCCCCGAGGTTGCAAGCGTGTTGGCGGGTGACAATGGCGGGTCAAATCGATTTATCTTAGGGGAACTAGAGGCTGCGAAGGACATCCGGGTTTTCTCTAGAGATTTACTGAACAAACCGAAGATGATAGCACAAAATCATGGTTAAAGCCAAAGGCTCTTAGTCGCCACTTCAAGAATCCTCGCCTCCGCCCACAGCATACTTTCGTCCACAGCATAGTTGCGTCGTCCTATTGCATCAAGATCGGCTCCAGGCTGGGGGCGATCTTGATTAATTCACGCGTCAGCAGCCGTTGAATTCGTTGCGTTGTCTTTTTCTGTATGACCTTGGCCAGCAGATTTTCGGCCATGGAAACTGAGACTTGGGCCGCCAATTCCTTGATAGTGGGGACAAACGCGGGACTCATGCTAAACCGTCGGAGCCCCATCCCCAGCAGCACCACAAATGCTTGGGGCGATCCCGCCATCTCCCCGCAAAGGGTAACTGGACGATGGGCCTGGTCGCAAGCGTCAACGACCGATTTCAACACGCGGAGGACGGCGGGTGCCAGCGGCTGACACAGGTAACTCACTTTGGGATTATCGCGATCGGCGGCCATGAGATACTGGACCAAATCATTGGAGCCTACGGACACATACTCGACCGATGGCAACAAATGATCGATCATGACCGCCGCCGCGGGGACCTCCAACATCATCCCAAACGCGACCTTGCCAAACGGCGTGCGCTGCGTTCGCAATTGCTCCTGCGCGCGTCTTACCATGGATCGTAGCTGGCGAATTTCTTCCAAATTAGTCACCATTGGGAACATAATTTGGACTTCGCAATCGGGGCTCGCTGCGGCTCGCAGAATCGCTCGAATCTGAGCCAGGAAAAACTGCGGATGTTCGAAGGATAGTCGAATACTGCGCCAGCCCATGAACGGATTCGCCTCGTGCTGCGTCCGACTTAAGAATGGACTGGCCTTGTCCCCACCGATGTCCAACGTCCGTATGGTCACTTTTCTTCCTGGACTGGCCGCGATGACTTCTTGATAGATCGCTAACTGCTCTTCCTCGTCGGGAACTTTCGTATGCGTCAGATACAGATACTCGGTCCGGTACAACCCAACTCCTGACGCACCCATCGCCACGGCACTCTGTGCATCAGCCAAGTTGTTGATGTTTGCAAGCAACTCCAGCGGCGTGCCGTCCAGCGTTCGCGCAGGGTGATCCCGATTGTGCGCCAGCTTATCGCGCAAGTCGAAGAATTCGCGTTCCAGTTTCCGATATGCGGCCAGCGTTTCTGCTTCGGGATTGACGATCACACAGCCTTCGCGACCATCTACCACCAGCGTGTCACCGGTCTTCGTCTGAAGTAGTATGTCTGCAATTCCGCTGACTGCCGGTATACCGCGACTGCGCGCGATAATCGCCGCATGACTCGTCTGGCTCCCTGCCTGCGTGACAATTCCGTGCACCAGTTTCTCGCCCAGCATGACTACTTGGCTGGGTAGCAACTCGTCTGCCACCACGATAATCGGACCGGGCAGCACATTGGAATCCTTCTGCAGTACTTCGCTCAAGTAGGCCGTCAAGCGTTCGATGACATCGCGCATGTCAGCCACCCGTTCGCGCAAGTACTCGTCCCCCGACCTGGACAATAATTCGCGATAGTGCTCCAGTGTATTGGCTAGTGCGGCGGGAGCCGAAAGGAGATCCTGCTGGATGTAGGAGCGGACTTTGTTGAGTAACGCTGTATCGTGCAAAATGGTTTCATGGACGGCGAAAATGGCTGCGGCCTCTTTACCGACTTGCTGCTCAACCTTGGTTTGCAATCCGCGCACATCTTCGATAGCGCGTCGCCGAGCATTTTCGAACTTAGACAATTCTAAACCGACCTCATGTCGCTCAACTTGTCTGCGGCTGGGATCGACGAACACGTCGTGAATGCAATAGGCCGTCCCAATGGTCACGCCCGGTGAGACTGCAATTCCTTTTCGCATGAAACTCAACTTCGCGAATGATTGGATCTAGCGGCACGTTTTTTCTCGGCTCAACCAACGAGTCGTCTCGTCCGCAACTTAGAATCTAACAAACAATCCGCCGGTCGACAATTTGAGCGACAGTTAGACGAGCAAATGCAAATACACGCGCGCTCGAAATCGGTGATACAATTGCGACATTGGTTCGCGAATCGTCTCGGTGCAATGGGCGACCGCGATGCGCTTCAAATCCTTTTTAGATTCAGGGGGGGGCCGTATGCTCGTCCAATGTCGATCCGTGATTCCAGCCTTTCCAATCCGCCCCTTGGCAATTCACTCGCTGATCATGGGCTGCACAGTGTTAGCGTGCTTGCCGTCGGCCGCCCAGGATCGTGCAACCACTGCATCCGAGGCCGCGCAACAGCCCGCCGCTGGCTCCCCGGCCAGTGAAAAAATTATCTCCGGACCTCAGGCTGGCGAGGAACTGCCAAGTGCTTTGATCTGGATCAACACGAGCGATACGCAACCAAGCCAGCGAGTGGACTTGGCCGAGCTGAGTCAAAAGCCGCTGGCGTTAGCGTTCATGCATGAACGTTCGCGTCCAGGTTTCGGCTTGGCTCGGCTGATGAGTGAATTTGCGGCGCGACGCAAAGCCGAAGGGATGCAATTTGCTGTTGTCGTGCTCACCGATGATCGCTCGAGCAGCGAAACGTGGCTGGGCCAAATCCGTCGCTACTTTCCGGAGCCTACGAAGCTGGCGGTTGCGGACGGCGGGATTGAAGGACCTGGTACTTTGGGGCTGAATCGACTGGCTGCGTTGACCGTGATTGTCGCCAAGGAGGGTAAGGTCACCGCCAACTTTGCTCTGACCCAGGTCTCTGAGCCGACAGATGGTCCCGCCATTTTGAAGGCAATGAATGAAGCTTGTGGCGGGGGAGTGATTCCCCCACTCGAAGAACTCCGACCGCGGCCTGCCAACATGGCCCGGCCAGCGACAAGGCCCAAACCACCTGGCACATAACTGCAAAGTAGCTCAACATGCGCTGGCAGACGGTTCTTAGTATTTTATGGCTGTTAGGTGAAGGTTCTTTTTCGCCAGTGGTGGCGCAAACACCTGATTTCTCGCAGCAGATTATTCCGATCCTCACTAAAGCAGGTTGCAATAGCGGTGCGTGCCATGGTTCTGCGGCCGGACGTGGCTACCTGCAGCTGAGTCTGTTTGGAAGCCGTCCGTCCGCCGATTATGAGGCGCTCACCCATGCACCGGGCCACCGCTATCTCGACACCTACCGAGCGACTGAAAGTCTGCTGTTACAAAAGCCATCAGGGTTTCTCGAGCATGGCGGCGGAGTGCGTCTGGACAGTGACAGTGCCGATTTCCGCCAGTTGCTGGCCTGGATCGAAGCGGGAGGGCCGCGCGGTGCGATGGCAAAACTACATCGCGTCGAACTGGTGCCAAGCGAGCTGAATGCGTCTGGAGAAGTACTGGTCACAATCCATGAGCCAATTCCAATCGGCGCCCGTGCTTGGTGGTCCGATGGCACTTCAACGGACGTGTCTCGGTGGTTGAGCGTGGAAGGAGCAAGCGAGGAAGTTGATGCCGACGCAGCGGTGCAACTGCAACTCAACGACGACCGCCTTCAGTTGACGGCTCAGCGTGCGGGAGTGTGGCGGGTTACAGTCCGAGTCGCTGCTGTCGCCAAAGCGATCCAAATTTGGTGCCGCACAGATAGTGTTGCCGCTGAAAACACATCACCGCTCCACTCCCGCGAAGCTGCGGAGTCCACTTCGATCGACTCCGTGATCGCAGCGGCCAACCGAAAACTTGGCCTGACACTGAGACCGTCCACCGCTGCCCATCTCTTGGCACGCCGTTTATGGCTTGATCTGGCCGGGCGACATCCAACAGTTGAAGAATGGCAAGCGGCGACCGCACAGATCGAGCAGGGACATAAAGACCGCGTGGTAGATCAACTACT
>JBBQRC010000323.1:0-6368 GCA_038215215.1 Pirellulales bacterium | reverse complement strand
CGAGAATTTTTGTAAAATTTCTACGTTTTGACAGTAGTATTTTTGCGTAGCGACCGAAAGGTCGATTCTCACCGCTATTCCTCGCAGTTGTTGACCGAACGAACCTGCGGATGTGCAAGCATGCACAGAATTAGCTATCATGGAATAGATGTGCCGAGCGGAGTTGCTGGCACTATGCTGCCCACCTCTCATGCCTGCGAGTCAGCCTATCATGGACCGTCGCCAATTCTTAGGGAATTCCTCGGCAGCCGCCGCGTCCGGATTGATCCTCCCCAGCCTGGCGGGATGGGGGCAAGCCCACGATGTAGGCACTAATTTGCCAGCGGCGGGTAAAGCCGAAAGTGTGATCTTCATCTGGTTGGGTGGTGGTATGGCTCAGATCGATACCTTCGATCCGAAATCCCGCGGTAGTTCAAAGGATCGGCTGGCAGGGACGGACTATGCTGTCATCGATTCTGCTGTGCCTGGAGTTCAGGTTTGCGAACACCTCCAGCGAACGGCCGCCCGCATGGATCGCGTAACTGCGATACGAACCATCCATCACGAGATGATTGATGAACATGCTGCGGCCGTTTATTGGGTGCACGTTGGTCGACCGGTCGCTGGCACAATTCAGTATCCTTCGATCGGCTCTGCGGTGGCCCACCAGTTGGGCGCGGCCGACGAATCCACGCCACCCTACGTGCTCATCGGTTATCCCAACGTGGCCAGAAGTCCTGGGTTCTTGGGCACCAAGCACGGCTACCTTTACTTGACCGATCTGCGTTCTGGACCACGTGGTCTTAGTCGCCCCGATTACGTCACCCCCGACAGGCTGCAGCGACGCATGGAATTGCTCAATGCCGTCAGACCAACGGCGCTCGCCCAGCGGCCTGACGCGGCTGAATTAAGAGCCTACGACGAAGCACTTACTGAGAATATGCGTTTGTCGAGTCCCGAGTTTATGGAGGTCTTTGATCTGAATCGTGAATCGTCGGCGACGCGCGAGTCGTTTGGCGGCGAGTTTGGTCAACGCTGCTTGCTGGCACGGCGATTGACCGAACGTGGAGTGCGATTTGTCGAGGTGTCTCACAATTTGAACTTTGTCAACGGCACGGGCTGGGACACACATCAGGACGGTCAAGTGCATCAATGGAACCTGATCGAGGAATTGGACATCGCGCTCGCGGCACTGATGGACGACTTGGAGGCGCGCAAGCGACTGGATAAGACGCTGATCGTCATCGGTACTGAATTTGGTCGACCGGCTGAGTTTGATGGTAAAGGAGGACGCGGTCATCAGTCCACCACGTTCACTTTGGTGCTGGCCGGGGGTGGTTTGAATCATCGCGGCGCCATTGGTGTTACCGACGAACTTTCTAAGAAGATCGTCGAGCGACCGGTTTCTATCCCTGATTTCCACGCCACGATTCACCATACTTTAGGCATCGATTACCGAGCGGAGTTGTACGATGGGAATCGCCCCGTCCCCATCACCGACAATGGTACGCCGATTCGCGAGCTGTTCAGCTAAGGCAGCGTATCAAAACTAGTTACCGCTTTGATTTCCCCTTACCCGGCCCTCTCCCCGCTAATCTTGCTGCGCAGGTCGGGGGCGAGGGAACGTGTGCGGCAACTTGCTTTTAGAAGACGCCGTAGAATCACAGTGTTTCGAGCAGTGTTTTCGCAATACGGCAGGCGGCTAGATAGTCTGGCACGTCCAAGGTCTCTTGATTGGTGTGCACGTTGCGTTGGCCACATCCAAGCGTGACGGAAGGAATGCCGTGTTGGAACAGCCAGTTGGCGTCAACCCCGCCATTGGTTACAGCGAGCTCGGGTTCTACCCCAGTAGATTGGCGGACCGCCGCAGCAGCTTGTAGGACTACCGGGGAGTCGTCGGCCAAGCGGAATGATTCGTAGTCCACACGTCGTTCGATCTCAGCCCGCACGGCCACACCTGCGGCAGAACTTACCTGAGCCGCAGCGGTGACGAAGGCCGCGGCAATTGCGTCCGCAATGGCTGTACGAAACGGACTCACATGGCTGCGAGCTTCGGCGTCGATCTCCACGTATTCGGTCACCACGTTGGTTGCATTGCCACCACGGATGATGCCAACATTGCTAGTTCCCATGGAAAACGCTGTGTCCCCTGTGAGCTTTTTCTTCACCAATCCCAACCAACGTTGCTTGTGCAGTGCGGCGATGGCAAGTCCGGCCGCGGTGATCGCACTGGCACCTTCTTGGGGCGCCAAGCCAGCATGGGAGGGAACTCCGAACAACTTGACCTTCATCCGTTCGCCACCGGTCGCTCCTACCGTCAGCTTGCGGGGATTGCCGCCGTCGAAGTTAAAGCCAAACGTCGGCTTGCCCAGTTTTTTGACATCCATGTTGCGACTCCCTTGCAGGCCGATCTCCTCCTGCACAAAAAAACAGAGGGTTAATGGCGGATAGTTTGCTTGGGATTGCAAGATCTCACGCACCCCGGTTAGGACTGCGGCAATACCGGCTCGATCATCTCCCCCGAGGCCCGTCGTCGGATCTTCCGAGCGAATCGTGTCACCCACCAGTTTCGGTTTGCAACCGAGGCAGATGGGGACAGTGTCCATATGCGCGGAGAGCATCACCCACGGTCCCTTGCGAGTTCCGGGCAGTTTAACAATGAGGTTACCGAGCGCGCCAGGACGTGGAGTTCGTTTATGCGCCGCGTCAAAAGCGATACTGGTTTTCGGCACGCCGCTCGCCAGCAACTGCGCGACGATAACGTCAGCGATCGCGGTCTCGTCACAACTGGGGCCACGTACGGCCATCAATTGCATCACTAGATTGAGAGCGCGTTTTTCGTTGATGTTCGACATGTCGTCAGACTTTAGGTTTACGAGATGAAGTGTGAAAAATATGGGACAAGTGGCAGGGGCATCAACAGCGGGTGGTCGATCAGCCCGACAGAGATGCGGACTTATAAATCGACATGGACCATGGCAGAGAAGGTGGCCGCCCGATCGCCGCGGTCGGTGAGTGTCTGATTAAGAGTGGCGACGGTACGTTTGACTTTGCCTCGCCAGATTTCGCGATCCGCCCGGCGAATTACGATTTCGTCGTCCAAGTTCAAGTTAGGCTCGTCGCGCAATAGGAGTTTCAATTGACCCGCCGGTGCCGTTTCGATCGTCACCTCTTGGCCGTCGCGTTGGGCCACGATGCGATCGCCTGCGTTGGCCTGCGCTTTGTGGACCGCCAGCCAGTAGAACCGATCGTGCAGCACATCATCTTGAAGCCAGACGACGCGATCGGGAAAAATGTTGCGAGTATATTTCGTCATCCATTTGACCCCGGCGAGATCCTCGCGATCCATCCAGTGACCTTTGTCAGGATAGACTTTCGCCCAATGCTCATAGCCGCTAGGATCGGCAAGTCGAAGTTGATCCAACTGATCGGACCAAGTCTGCGCATGTTCGTTACGTTTGTAGGCCGCATCTTTACCACCGACGTGCAGAGTAAACGGCAGATTGCGGAGGCCATCAGCCTTCGTTTCATTGGGATGACCAGCCATCATAGCCGCCGCAGCTAGTTGATCCGCCATACGTGGTGCCAGTTGAAATACGCCGTCGCCACCGGCTGAATAACCGGTGATGTAAATGCGGTTTGGATCGATCCCTTCGATGGCAATTAGGTTTTCAATCAGACGGGTGAACAAGGCGTCAATGTGTGCTTGATGCCACATGTTCCAACTATCGGTGGGTGCGCGGGGCGCGACATAAATGCCTTCCTCTAATTCGTAAAGACGCTTCTGATTCTGCCACTGCTGATCATTGACTTGTTTCGGTGCACCCCCGCCACCATGCATCGAGATGATTAAACAATGACCTGCCGTGGGCTTTTCCCCAAATCGTCTCAGGTCGAAGGGCATGTCAACGTCGTCGACCTTAATCAGCTTGGCATCCATCTCCGCAGCCCGCGATTGCTGAATGAACGCTTCGTGATCTGCAACTAACAAAGCCAGCGCTTGCTCCGCTTGCGTTTTGTCCAACGCCTTGTCGGCGAAAGGCTGCACGGCAAGTTCGTGACGCTCGGCGCGAGGCAGCGCCAAAAAGTTGCGCAGTTGGGCCAAGGGATCTTCGTCGGCGTCCGCCGACTTATTTGGCGGCGAATCGCCGGCGGCCGGAGTCGCGGCCGGAGTGGCGGCCGGAGTGGCCGCGGTTAGGGTCACGAGTGTACCGTCCTCAGCAGCGACCACCGTTTGTCGGACCTGTCCCTCGGCAGCTTGCATTTCCAATTGAAATTGTTGCCCGCGCGGGACTTCGATGGTCAGATGGTCGTTGGCATCAAAGCTTTCATCTTTACTCTGTCCACGAAAGACCACGTTGCCTTGATCATCGCGGACGATGACGTTGGCGCGACAGCGATCGAGTCCGGTCACACCTAATGTTTTGACGCGGAGTCGCACAAATCCCTCCGGCAATGGCTTTGACGCTTTCAAGTATCGCTGTGTCACGTTGATCGCAAAAACCGACTGATTATCACGGTCCCAAACCATGGGAAACGACAATGGAGTGGTGCGAAAGCTAGTCGCATAAATCGCATGTTCGGGGCTATCGATTTGCGCGGTGCTGGCGCGATCAATAAACCAGGCGCGATTGAGCTCATCGCCGGTCGCTTCCGCTGCGCCGGTAAACTTCCATTCACCGTCCCAGACTTCGACCCATGAGTGATTGCCGCTGTTATCGGACCATAGGGGAGTTCCCACGAAACGAGCTGGGATGCCGACGGCGCGGCAAGCGTCAATGAGGAGAATTGTTAGACCTGTGCACGAGGCGAGGCCCGACTCCATCGATTCGCGAGGTCCCTGATCGGCGCGACGTCTCTTCGTTGAATACTTTACAGCCAACTCATTGAAGATCGTTTGATTCAGCTTTGCCGCTGCCAGTCCCGGACGAGTGATATCTTTGACAAGTGGTAAAAATCGCGAGTGAAATTCCTTTCGCCAGGCATCGCGGCGTTCGTTAATCGAGGCATACGGCAAGACGTCGTTAAGAAAGAGTTCTTCCGGGAGATCCTTGCCCCAAGCGGATTCACGTCGCGCCTGAAAGGCCAGCGACACATTTTCCAGCAAGTACTCCCCTTTCAACGTTTTCAAATCGTTGATTGGCATGTGCTCCAGCAGAAATTTCATGCCGGCTCGTTCTGTCTCCGCGACTCGTTCCCACGCGCCGGCCATTTCGGATCGATTGTCCCCGGCCTCGGCCAGGGCCGTTTCGACCGACCTTACTGACGGCGATTGGCTGCGAGCAAACGGAGCAGCTTGGAAAATGAGAGTTAACGACACGAAACAAATAAGAGGCAGACGCATGAAACTTCCTGCAAACTGGGAATGGCTCGATTGGTAACAGATGGAAGTATCAATATACTCCGTCCGAAAGGAGGTTGGAGGCGCCGTCATGAAGATGGCTGGTCAATGTCAAAGCACTATCGTTTAGGTCTCGAACTTGAGCTGTCTTTGCAAAATTTCCCGCAATAGCTCATTCGTTGCGCAGGCGCTGCCAAGCATTTGAGCAGTCGCATGGACGTGGCGAGCTCTCGAGTCTCACATTTGCAAAAGTTGACAGGGTACTTGGGGCGCGGAGTGCACCAATAAAGGGGTACATGGGCTCGGCTACGGTCCATACAACGCCAGACACGTTCCACGCAAAGTTCCGTTTGAGGATTGTCTGCTACGGATGGTATGCGACCTGCTTTGCAAGCATGAACTCATCTAGTTTTTCATCTCTGACGTTCACGTCAACTCAACTGAAAACTTTCTCTTCGCTGAACCGCGATGACGGAACGGTGGATTTGAGGTGACACGTAGGCGAGCGGCTGTTTTGTCTTTCTTCTCGTTCTCATAGTGAAAGGATCTGCAGTTTGAAACGATTAAAAAATGGATTCACCTTAGTGGAACTATTGGTGGTGATTGCGATCATCGGCATTCTGGTTGGCTTACTGCTACCGGCTGTACAAGCCGCGCGCGAAGCGGCGCGACGCATGCAGTGCTCGAATAATTTGAAGCAACAGGGATTAGCGTTACTCAACTACGAGTCGACTCACAAGCTATTTCCACCAGCGTTGATGAGTTCTGGCCGATACAACTTGGCGAGCTACCACGCGTCGCATGGCCAAGTCAAAAACACGACCGGCTGGGCATGTTTGCTCCCCTATCTGGAACAAACGGCTATTTCAGCGAAGTATAACTTTAACATGCCCTCCAGTGTTTCTTCCCCCTACGGACACGCAGCGGCTGGCTCTGACAACATCAACAATGGGTTGTACAACGTGCGGCTCGGTTTCCTTGAGTGCCCATCGCATCCGCAAGATGGTGAAGTGTCCAATCAAGCGCCGGACACGCCCACGGATTTTTA
>JBBQRC010000322.1:0-6378 GCA_038215215.1 Pirellulales bacterium | reverse complement strand
CGTTTTGATGGCCACCAAATTCGGATCCACTTGAACTTCTTTGGCTACAGTCGCTTGTTCACCTTGTTGGGCAGAGGATTTGGTCGGCGAGGCAGCCGGACGTGCTTCCTGTGCTCGACAAAACTGGACGAAAATTACAATCAGTAGCGGACCGATCAGCGGCGTAATTTTTTTCATTTTCATGTTGCGTAGTACTGGCTCAGTGAGGGTTACGATCTCGCAGCCATGCGAAAAAAATCGGGCTCCGTACCGAATTGGGACAATGATTCCGACAGCCTGCACCGCCGCTTTCGCACATTATCATACCCAGTTTCTGCTTTTCAGCGTCTTTCCGGCAGCACTATTCCAGGGATTTGTGGCTGGCGAAGGGGACGAAACTGCGTGCGTCGGTTGGGTGTCAGGCGTCCACCCAGTTCCGAATGAACCTGCCCGGTGCCTCGGTGGCTATCTCCTGTTAGAACAGATTGCGGTCCAGCATACGGTAGTTAATGGCTTCTTGTAGATGGTGTATCGCAATGGATTCGGAGTTTTCCATGTCGGCAATGGTTCTGGACACGCGGAGGATTTTGTCATGTGCCCGCGCCGATAAACCAAGCTCATTGCAACTGTCGCGCAGCACGTTGCTGCAAGTACGATCCAGTGGACAGTATTCGCGCAATTGACGACTGGACATCTGAGCATTATAAAGCGATGCACCGGAGAAGCGTTTGGCTTGTACTTCGCGCGCAGTCGCGACGGTCTCGCGCATGACTTCACTACTAGTGCCCGACTGACTAGAAGATAACTCCTGGAACGGGACCGCGGGAACTTCAATGTGAATGTCGATGCGATCGAGCAGCGGCCCTGAAATTCTGGCCATGTAACGTTCGATCTGCGTGGGGCTACACGAGCAATTGCGTCGGGGGTCTGTACGAAAGCCACAGGGGCAAGGATTCAGCGCGGCCACCAACATGAATTTAGCCGGTATGGTGGTACTGCGGAGCGCGCGAGTTATGGTCACGACTCGGTCTTCCAGCGGCTGGCGCATGACTTCGAGCGTGCGTCTATCGAACTCGGGCAATTCATCGAGGAACAACACACCATGATGCGCCAGACTAATTTCACCCGGAGCCGGAGGGCTGCCGCCACCCACTAAGCCCGCGTTGCTAATCGTATGGTGTGGCGAACGAAAGGGACGAATCGCCATCAGCGGTTGACCAGCAGGCAGGCGCCCCAAAGAGCTATAGATGCGTGTCGTTTCGATCGATTCTTCCGGCGTCAACGTAGGCATGATCGACGGCAATCGTTTGGCCAGCATGGTCTTGCCAGAACCGGGTGGGCCGATCATCAGCAGATTATGCGATCCAGCGGCAGCGATGGTCAAAGCCCGCTTGGCGACTTCCTGACCACGCACGTCGGCGTAGTCGAGATCATAATGACTGAATTCGGCGAACAACTCTTGCAATTGAGAAGGATGAGGTTGGATGTCGAGCATACCTGTGAAAAAGCCGACCGCTTCGGTCAGTGAAGCCACGGCGATAATCTCAATGTCGCTAACGACGGCGGCTTCGCCCGCGTTTGCACTGGGGACCAACAAGCCGCGGTAACCCGCTTCGCGAGCGGCCATGGCCATCGACAGAGCGCCTTTGATCGGGCGGGTGTGCCCTTCCAGCGCCAGTTCGCCGACCGCCGCGTACTCGGTAAATTTGTCCGACTGAAACTGAGCGCTGGCGGCCAAGATGCCCAGCGAGATGGGCAGGTCGAACGAAGCGGCTTGTTTAGGCAATTCGGCCGGGGCGAGATTGATGACGACCCGATCGTTGGGCCGCATAAAGCCGCTGTTAACGATTGCCCGCTCGACGCGATGCACGCTCTCCTTGACCGCCTGTTCCGGCAACCCTACGAGCATCGTTTTGGGCAACGGAGCAGAAGAAACATCCACTTCGACTTCGACTGGCAAAGCCTCAATGCCGAGCAACGAGAGCGTATTCAACTTCGCCAGCATGTTCTTCAGCTCGTCTGGTGTGCAGCGCCATCAAGATTTCAAAACCCGCATTGTGGCGACTGGATATGTCGCTCGCAACTAGGCATACACCGCTAAATGAGTCCAACCCTATTGAGGTTTAGGAGGCACTTTTTCAGTACTCGGCATCGACTCAATGAATAGCGAGATATTTTGCCTGAGTTGCTGCCCGGGCCGTGACGGAAGAGTTCTGGGATACTTGACAATTCTTGCTGATCGCCGGTACCGCTGGACGAACTAGTCGTTTAACCGCTTGCCCATCGGGCCGCGTTGAGCCGCGACAGATTGCTTGAAACGCGGGGCGATGCCCACGCGGTTAAACAACTCCCCAGCCACTGCAGGCGGCTTATCCAGGGGCCAATCGAGTCTCGGGGAAACAACACCGAAAACAGCAGTGGCACAGTACCGGGGACACAGTACCGGGGACACAGCCAAATTGCGAGCTTGAAACGGGCCTGCAGCCAAGCAGGATCGAGCTGCCGGGCCAGCCAATCTAAGGGCTCTTGCTCACAAGCACGACGTAACCTTTGCTGGGACTGGCGTAGCACCATGGGGACGGCCCCAAACGAGCCATGATTCAAGTAGCACACGCCGCGGCGAAATTGCCACAATTCAAAAATGGTACGAATAAAAATTAGATCTTGAGGGGCACCCAATGCCTGCTGCCAGCGTGCTAACAGCACCGCAAATGAATGGAACAATGAGAAATTTCGCAGGATGGCTGCACCAATTTGAGGTGCCAGGGTCGGCGGTAACAACAGAACCACCATTGCCCCGGTCTGATGGATTGGAAAAGTATCCATGAACCGCGATCCTACCGTTGATCGCCCCGCTACGTAACCCAGGCCAGCGGCCAGGCTAATCAGGATCAAAAACAAGAAACCACCGACGAATACCAATGCCAGATTGCGTTCCCGCTTCCTGGATTGGCCGCTCCATTCGGCAACGATATAGGTGACTAAACAAACAACGGAGGGGAGCAAAACGGGGGTGAACCCCAGGGATGTAAATACGAACAAGCACAACGAGATGACGGTGGTCAGTCGGAATAAGTCGGACAACTGCAGCGATTCATGGAGCCTGAGGCGTTCGCCTAGTCGCAGTAGGACAAAAACAGGTAGCGCCAGAAACTCAATCTGAATAATCTGCGTCTAGCCGATTCCGAACTCGACGCGGCTCCGCTGCCAATCCCCCAAGACAAACAGTAACGCGGCCAGAACCAATGGCAGGGTTACTGCCGCCACCTCGCTGATGGCACCTTTGCGACGGTCAATCGAATGGCGGAGCAAGAAAAACAAAGCCGCCAACCAGCAACTCGAAAAGAAAATTTCGGCGACGGACGTGGGGATTAGGGTCATGTCGTTCGAACCAAGAGCTGCAGCACTAAATCACACCTGGACGCGCTGCTGGCCGCTGTCAGGCCCCTCGCGCCACTGGAAAACCGCCCCAGTTTAACCAGAGGCTTCGATTCCTGTGTAAGGCTACCGACCGGAGAAGCGTTTCGTCCCGGGAAAAACTGAAGTCTCAGCAACTAATGCGTGTCGCGAATCCTGCCGGCGAGGGAAATAACGACAGGGAAATAACGCTCCCCACTGAACGAAACTTGCTCTTTGCGCTACAATGGCCGCATTAAATGCCAGTGTGTGATGCCTGCCGCGGGTAGACGAATCGAACCGCTTCCTGACCACTACGGTGCTCAAGCGACAGCCGGGACGGTGCGGAGATTCCCTAGTTTGCAGCTCGTAGATTACAGTCCTAGTTGTAGGTTGGAATTAAACGGAGGTAACTGTGTCGAAACAGCTTTGCGGAAGTTGGCTAACCGGCGCTATCGTCGGAGCAGTGGTGTGTCATTTTTCAGTTCTAGTAGCGAGTGCGGAAGACCAGATGGCCAAACAGATCACGACGATCGAAGGGATCACCGAGTATCGATTGCCCAACGGTTTGCAGCTCTTGCTCTTCCCGGATGAGAGCAAATCGCAAGTTACCGTTAACATGACGGTCTTTGTCGGATCGCGACATGAAGGCTACGGCGAAGCAGGCATGGCTCACTTGCTCGAACACATGCTTTTCAAGGGGACTCCCAGCCACCCCAAGCCACCTGAAGAGCTGAAAAATCGTGGTGCGGATTTTAATGGTACTACTTGGCTCGACCGCACCAACTATTACGAAACACTGCCCGCCGCCACCGAGGCCCAGGCGGCCGAAAATCTCGAGTTTGCGATTTCGCTCGAAGCCGACCGTTTGATGAATAGTTTCGTGAAGGGCGAAGATCTCGTCTCCGAAATGACGGTCGTGCGCAACGAATTCGAACGGGGCGAAAACAGTCCTCAACGCGTGCTCATGCAACGCGTCCAGGCAGTGGCTTACGAATGGCACAACTATGGGCGCACTACCATCGGTAACCGCAGCGATATTGAACGTGTGCCCATCGATCGTTTGCAAGCTTTTTACCGCAAGTTCTATCGCCCCGACAATGTGATGCTCGTCGTCTCCGGGAAATTTGATGCGGAGAAGTGCCTTCAACTCGTTGAGCTTTACTTTGGAGCCCTGCAACCACCAGAGGCTCCTTTGGACCGAACTTACACGACCGAACCTGCTCAAGACGGTGAACGCTCCGTCGTGCTACGCCGGGTCGGAACAACGCAACTGCTTTCAGTGGCCTACCACGTCCCTAGCGGCGCACATCGCGAATTTGCCGCCGTCGAATTGCTGGGCTACATTTTTGGCACTGAACCCAGCGGGCGACTCTACCGAGGGCTGGTTGTGCCCGAGCTGGCTACGAATAGCAGCTCGTTCGCGATGGCTCTGCACGACCCAGGACTGATCATGTTCGGCGCGCAGGTGGCTAAAGACAAACCACTCGACGTTACCCAAGACGCGCTGCTCAAAATCGTCGAAGACGTGGCCCACGCACCCATCACCGAGGAAGAATTAAAACGAGCTAAGACGCAGTTCATGAAGGATCGAGAACTGCGGGCAAGCGACGCGAAGGATATCGCTATCGAGTTGAGTGAATGGGCCGCTGAAGGAGATTGGCGGCTGTATTTTCTATTCCGCGATAATATCGAAGCCATCACGGCTGAAGAGTGTACGGCCGCCGCGACACGCTATCTGACACGCAATAATCGCACCCTGGGATTGTTCATCCCCACCGAAAAATCGGAAAGGATTGAAGTTCCAACTAAACCCAGCCTGCCAGAACTGTTGGCCGACTACAAAGGCCGAGACGATATCGCACAGGGAGAGCAGTTTGATCCCGATCCGTTAGCGATCGAAGCCAGAACGGTGCGCGGAAAATTGAGTACCGGGGTGAAAACCGCTTGGTTGCAAAAGAAAACCCGGGGTGAGATGGTAAACATCGAATTGAACCTGAGGTTCGGTAACGAACAGGCCTTGCTGCCTTACGTTACGGCCGCTCAGTTCCTCCCCGATTTGATGTTACGTGGCACCAAGAACATGACCTACGAGCAGTTGCAAGATCGACTCGACGAATTGCTTGCCAAGGTAGATATTTCCGCTCCAGGTAACGGAGTAATCTCGGTGTCAATCGAGACCAAGCGTAAATATTTGGGGGAATTGTTGCCCTTGGTGGGTGAAATCCTCCGCGAGCCACGATTTGAAGCCGAAGAGTTGGAAGTGTTGCGTCGGCAAGCCATCACGGCCACAACCTCGCAAACTAAGGAACCCCAAGCTTTGGCCGCGATTGCGGTTAGCCGTGCTTTGGCTCCTTACGACAAGAATAACATTCGCTACGTCCCGACGCTCGAGGAACGTGTCGATCGCTACAAAGCGGTCACCATCGATCAGGTGCGAAGTATGCACCGCGAAATGCTCAACGGACAGTTCGGCGAAGTGACCGCGGTTGGAGACTTTGACACAACCGGTCTGCAAAAGTCCTTCGAGACGATGCTTTCGGGTTGGACTTCTACAGTTCCTCAAGAACGTGTAGCCCAGCCTGCCGTCACAAATATCCCTGGCAAAATTGAACAAATCGAAACGCCGGATAAGGCGAACGCCGTCTTCTACGCGGGCGAACAAATTGCCATGCGTGACGATCATCCCGACTATCCAGCACTGTTGATTGGAAACTACATTCTGGGTGCGGGCGCACTGTCCTCGCGATTGGGCGACCGTGTGCGACAGAAGGAAGGTTTGTCTTACGGCGTTGGCTCTGGTCTCAGCGCCCACCCCATCGATGAACGCGCTCGGTTGACGATTTTTGCGATCACCAATCCCGAAAATCGCGAGAAACTTATGGCGGTTATTAAGGAAGAAATCGACAAGTTGATGAAAGATGGCATCACGGAAGATGAATTGGCTGCCGCCAAGCAGGGTTATTTGCAGAGCGAGCAACTCTCGCGGACCAGCGATGCCGC
>JBBQRC010000321.1:0-6379 GCA_038215215.1 Pirellulales bacterium | reverse complement strand
CTCAAAGATCGGCGGGGCTTCCAAAATAGTTATTGGCCCACTGGGTGGCGATGTCAGCGGTGGTAAGGCCAACGCTTGCGTCTGCCCGTCCGCGCTGGGTAGCGGCAATAACTCGGGTGAAAACAACGGTTGCTCTTGCGCCAACTGCACACTCGGTCGACTGGTTTGAAGCCACCGCACATGCATTTCTTCGCTGGCGCTTAGCGCGGCTGTGCCGAACTGAACCTGCGGCTCGACGATCAGTCCATCCCCTGCGAACGGACGGGCTGTCGGTAGTCCGACGATCAGGGGCGTGGCGGCCACAACAGCGGCCTCAGAGTCGCCCCACTGTTCAGTCGCACCCGACTGTTGGGCGATACTCGATTGGGGGCTAGCCCAACAGCGACCGCCCGGTCCACTTGTCGCCAAGTCGAATCCAGCTAACCAACTGGCCACCACACAGAGCCACATCGCACAGCCGCGCGCACGACTGCGCTCCGCTAGCATGTCACGCTGTCGCAGCGCGCCATCGAGATGCGAGGATCTGTCCAAGGCCGGCAATCTTTCAAAAGCTACACATAGAACGATGGCAGCAGGTTTAGCGGTTAGGCCATCTTTTCTGGTATCGGTAGCAGCAATTCGAATCGATGAGCCAAAACGTGACTTCAGTCGAACTGTGCACAGTGCTGGCAAAGAGCAATCACAGCATTGCCATCCAAGACGTTTACGCCGCCATTGAACCTTGTTACATTGGGCTGGCTCCGAGACTTAGGCGTCGCTCGATAATAAACTACCGAAAGAATTATCAGCCGCAGGGCGTTAGCCCCGGTTTTCCTTGAACCGGGCGCTAAAGCGTTCCGGCTGATTCGGTAACTAACTGTTGTGCAATTCCTTAGGCGTCGTCTCAAAACAAGTTACCGTTTTGATTTCCCCTCACCCTGCCCTTTCAGCTCGCACCGTCGTGCAACGCACGCTAGAAGCGAAGGCATATGCAACATCCTGCTGTCCATTGGTACGAAGGGGCTTTTCTACGGCCTCACCATTTTCAAGCCGCTGATCGGTTTTGGAGTGAGTCCCAACGTCTGTCCGGTGCATTCGACAACCCACACAACTACGGCTTGGTAGCCATCGAAATCAGCCGCGATGCCATCGCCAATCATCAGTTCGAAATCCGTCGCTTGAAAGCCCGCATGCGCGACGGCACGTTGGTCAACTTGGGAGTTGGCGAAGAGCCCGATCGCGTCGACTTGAACAAGTCGCTGAGCGAGGTGGGGACCGTCACCAAGAACTTGCAAGATGCCTTCGACAGCGCTTCGACGGTACGGATCTACTTGGCCGTGCCGAAGATGCGTTTGGGACGTCCCAATGTGGGTGCAAGCACCAGCGACAACGCGGCCGAGCTGCGGTACCTCGAGACCGAAACGAATTTCCCGGATGAGTCCTGGGGTGGTGACGAACAGGAGATCCAACTGCGGCGACTGAACGTGCAGATTCTCACCTCGACGCAGGACCTGTCGGGCTACGAACTCCTGCCTATCGCGCAGATCAAACGCGCCAGCGACGGCGAAGCGGCTCCGCAACTGGATGCGACCTTCATTCCGCCGCTGCTGGTGGTCGATGCCTGGACCGGTTTGAGCCGCGATATTGTCCGCGGGATTTTCGACATCATTGGCCAGAAGATCGAAGTGCTCAGCCAGCAGATTGTCAATCGCGGCATCGGTTTGGACAGTCGCGATCCGGGGGACGCCGAACGGGTGCTGATGCTCACGCAACTGAACGCCGCCTACGGAGCCTTGTCCATCTTGGCCTTCGATCGCGGTGTGCACCCCAAAGTCGCTTATGTGGAACTGTGCCGTATCGTGGGCCAACTGTCGATCTTTAGTCCCACGCGACGCGTCGATGAATTGCGGCTGTACGATCACGATAACTTGTACGACATCTTCATGGACGTGAAGCTGCGGATTGAGTCGCTGATTCACACGGTCCGCGATTACGAAGTTCAACAGCGTTACTTTGTGGGTGTGGGACATGGTATGCAAGTCTCCTTGGATCCACGCTGGTTTCACTCCGATTGGCAGTGGTTCATCGGCGTTGACAAAGGGGAGCTGACCACCCGCGAGTGCCTCGAGCTGCTATCGCCCGGCCAGATGGATCTGAAGCTGGGGAGTAGTCGTCAAGTGGAATTTTTGTTTAAGCAACGCGCTTCGGGAGTCACGTTGACCCCCGTTGATCGCCCCGTGCGAGCTCTTCCAGGGCGTGCGGACTGGGTGTTTTTCGAAGTTCCCAAGCAGGATTCGCCGGCCTGGCGCGACGTGCAAGAAACGCAGACGCTGGCCATGCGGTTAAAAGATTCGCTGATCGCCAATCTCGATCGCCTGCAAGGTCAACAGACGTTGGTCGTCGCCGCCTTCGGCAGAAAGATCGCGCTGAAGTTTGCTCTGTTTGCGGTCCCCGTGCAGTCCTAAAAGTTGATCCAACATGACACCTAAACATTCCTTAGCCGTCGATCCGTTTTTGCTGCAGTCGTTAGATCTGCTCGATCGCATCGCGGCCGGCGCTGAACCGAATCCGCAAGAAGAGCGAGTGCGTTTGCGGGCCATCCTCGATCAAGGTGAAGCTGTCGTGGGTGCCGGACGCGACTGGGATCTATCGCGTTACGCTTTAGTAGCCTGGATCGACGAGATGCTGGTGGAGGCCAGTTGGGCGCATCGCGAGTGGTGGAGCAACAACGTTTTGGAGCGTGAGATTTTCAACACCCGTGAATGTGCCGAGCGGTTTTTTGTGAATGCGAAAGAAGCGTCGACGTTGCCGCAACGTGATGCTTTGGAAGTTTATTACGTGTGTGTCGTGTTGGGCTTTCGCGGTATTTACAGTGAGCCATCGATTGCGGCCATGATTAGTGAAAGTCTCGGCTTGCCTCCCAACATCCATGTTTGGTCCAAGCAAGTTTCGATGTCGATTCGATTGGGTCAGGGTCGTCCGAATCTAAAAGGTCCAGTTCGCCAGTTGGCCGGCGCGCCACCCTTGCCGACCAAGAATCGCGTCGTCTGGCCCTGGCTGTTCGCTTCGATCTTGGCCGCCTGGAACGTGATCTACTTCGTCTTGCACCTCCCCCGCTGAGGAGCCAATCCCGCTTGCATTGCAAAATACCTTTTAAGTTCGTACTCAGTCCACAGGACGGTACTCGTGCTCAGTCCACAGGACGGTACTCGTGCTCAGTCCGCAGGACGGTACTCGTCTTTGATGGCGCGCGGATGCACGAGTAGGAGCACGAGCACGAGCACGAGAAAGGCAGTAGATGGGGGTAAAGAGAAGACGCGTGGCCGTGGGGCGCGGGTGAGCGGCTTATAGTTCAGTCAGTTTTTAGTACGGATATGGAAACGATGAGTGAAGCAACTGGGATTGATCCCGCCGAGGAAGAGCAGGCAGAGGAGGGCGCCGATGAGCCCCGCGTGGGTTGCCTGGCGAGGCTGATTCCCGTCACCACTCCGGGCTGTGCGGCGCTGCTGACGGCGATCTTTCTGATCACCACCGTCACCACCGTATGGCTGGTGTTTTGGTTCGATCCTGATAACGTTCCGTGGCGACATGCTTACAGCCTGTGGCGTATTCTCGGCATCCTGGCGCTAGGGATACTGCTCCCATACTTCGTTTACAAAACGATTAGCCTGTGGCTCGAAGGCGCCCCAAAAGCGTTTCCCGAACTGGACAATGCCTGGCGGGCCGGTCTGCACGCGCTGGCCAGCAATGAGCTTTCCATCGCCTCCGTGCCCATCTTCCTGATCACAGGTTCCAGCGGCGAGGCCCAGGAGAAAGCGATTATGAACGCTTCGGGCATGCGTTTCGGCGTCGAGGGAGTTCCACAAGGCCCAGCTCCGATCCACTGGTACGCCAATTCGGAAGCCATCTATTTATTCTGTTCCGATGCCAGTTGGACGAGCGCTCTGGCATCGCTCCGCGAGGAGTTGGCTCAGGAAGCGGTCGCGTCCGGTTTGAATGCAGAATCGCCGTCAGGAGCTGTGGGATTCGAGCGAGCTGCAACCTTCACACCTCAAATGGCTCCGGCTGCACCCGCTTGGTCCGCAGTTCAGTCCCCGGTGCAGTCGCCAGTTCAATCACCTTTTCAGTCCACGCCACAGCCCTCACCGGCTGGCATCCGCGGCACACTCGAACTCAATCAGTTCGTCGACCCTACCACAGCCGCTGCCAAACCTGTCGCTGCCGCGCCCTATGGCCAAAGTTCCGCCGCGCCCGCTTCGATCCGCGGCACCCTCATGCTCGGCGACAACTTTTCAACTACTTCTCCGGGGCAATTACCTGCACCCGCCACACCAACTCAACCTTTTGCCTCCGCGCCCGCGCCTGCCCGCAGCGAGTTTCGTAGCGTGCTGCCCCCTGCCGACAGCGATGTCAAACGCGAGCCGGTGCTGTTATCGCATCAGTATTCTGCCACGTGTCTGCAGGAGCTGCAGTACTTGGGACAACTCGTGCGTCAGGCTCGGGCACCAGTCTGCACCATCAACGGCGTGCTGGCGCTGATCCAGATCGAGTCGATACATTCGACTCCCGTGGAACTGGAAGAACTGCAGAAGGCCCTACGAGGTGACATGGAGACGCTACGTCAAGCGTTCCGCATGCGCGTTCCCGTCACTGCCTTGGTAGTTGGCTTAGAGAAGGAGCGTGGCTTCCGCGAACTCGTGCGGCGGGTCGGCCGCGATCGCGCCCTCAGTCAGCGGTTTGGCAAGCGATTTGATGTCGAAGCCATTCCCACGAAAGAGGATATGATTGCCTTGGGAGTCCACATTTGTGGTGTCTTTGAAGACTGGGCTTATGCCCTGTTTCGCGAGGAGCAAGCCCTCATGCGTCCCGGCAATACCCGTTTGTACGAATTGTTATCCAAAGTGCGTTGCAACTGGAAGACGCGCTTGAGTGAAATTTTATCGGGTGGATTTGGCTGCGACCCCAACCGTCAAGCCGACCAGGAGTCGTTGCTGATGAGTGGCTGCTACTTGGCCGCCACCGGCGAGTCCCCCGACCGCCAAGCCTTTGTTAAAGGTGTGATTAACAAGCTTAATGAAGAGCAAGAGTTGATTGAGTGGACTCCGCAGGCTTTGCAAGCCAACAAGCAGCAGCATTTTGCCGCCAGCCTCGGCATGCTCGTCACCCTCGCCCTCGCCATCAGCCTCACCCTCATGTACCTGCTCCTCGGTTAATCGCTATGATTCTGGTCATAGAGAGGCTGCTTGATCCATCGAGTCAAGCTCGTTTCACTCACTACGTTTGTGAACAAAACTAGGCGTCACGCTTCCTGAGGCGTGATTGAAGGTCCTGAACTAATCTAAGGAGCTCATCCGATGAGCGCGCTTTCAGGTCATCTGAGGCGCTAATCGGTTCACCAAGCAACTCCTGCAAAGTCTGAATTTTCCCGCCTAAAATGCCCTTCTCCATGCCCTTCTCCATGCCCTTCTCCATGCCCATCTCCATGCCCATCTCCAAACCTCTCGCTTCGCCCTCGGTCAAGAGTCGATCAGCAAGCGAACCTGGTTCGATCTGAGTTGGGAAGACACTTTGCACGATCTTGCTTAACTCTGCCGATCCAATCTGTTTGTTTACTGCCATCACATAAACTCCAATTGCGTGAATCCAAACTTCGACCGGCTGGTCACCTAACGAACTGCCGAGTAACTCCAGGATCCGCTGCAGCTTCTCAGGCAACTGACTGCTACGACTGTATTTTAATAATCCCAAGGCGCTTTGCAAAAGCTGCTCTCCGGGAATTTCGTCGTCCGACAGTTGACTCAGGTCCAGTAACGGAAAGCCAAATTGAACCTGATACGCAGCCAAAGCGGAGGGTACTGGGATCAATTCTGACATCTTCCTCGCCACAGTCCAGCGACTTTCACCATGATACACGACCAACGGTATGATCGGGCAAAGTGGCAATTCATCGCGAATCAGTTTCTCCCAAATGCGTACTAGATAAGCCAGCAACTGTAACACCGTCAGCGGCTCTGGCTCGCTCTTGTGCTCCAGCAGAGTATAGATCAACGCCCGCTGTACCGGCTTACGCCTGTTTATCTGCTGCGGATTAGCCAATTCGACCGAGAGCAGAAGATCTGAATGCCGGTCACGTAAATCCGAAGCCACGAAGCTACCTGGGACAATCGCGAGCGTATCGAGCTTCAGTTCGCGTAAGACCTCCGGTGGCATTTGAGATTCGATCAAGCTTCGCGCATTCGGCAGGTGCGAAAGGGCAAAATGAAAATAATTATTGTGTGGCGAAGGGAGATTGGGGTTTTCCATAGTCGGCTCATTATAACAATTACCTATTTCAGAGCGACGACACAAACCCCTGAGTTACTTGCTTAGCATGAGCGCAACGCTCAAAGATTGGAAACGA
>JBBQRC010000320.1:0-6425 GCA_038215215.1 Pirellulales bacterium | reverse complement strand
TTCAACCGACTAGGGACAAACGTCAACGAAGAATTTGAAAGCGGGCTGATCAATGCCTCTCACACCTGGTTCTACCCTATTGTCAACGGTATTCCCTCACTGATCCCCGACGAAGCGATACCATTATGACCCGCCTTCAGTCAATCGCCGGTGGATTCATCGGCGCTCTGGCAATGCAGTTATTCGCCGTTCACGCATTAGCCCAGGAGTTTCCAGCAAATGTCCTGCCGTTGACAGCCTGGAAATTGACATTGCCGATCAACACCGCTCGACCTGGCAACCCGGATGAAGTTCTACAACCGGAATTGAATACGTTCGTTGATCAAAAACTGTTTCGAGTCCAAAAGTCGGCTGGTGAGTTGGCGGTCTGGTTGGCCGCGCCGTGTGGAGGGATTCCGACAAGCGGCTCAGACTACCCGCGCACCGAACTGCGCGAGATGGAACAAGGTGGCAAGCGCAAGGCCAGTTGGGGAATCGCTGACGGCGGCACGCATACACTTACCGCTCGTTTAGCCGTGACTCAGGCCCCACAGGTGAAGCCGCAAGTCATCTGCGCGCAGATACACAACGAGCACGATAAGCTGCTGGCAATTCGCTTTGAAAACGGTCGAATCATCGCAGAGGGAGAAGGCCAAAAGGACACTCGCATCGTATCAAGTTACGAACTTGGAACGCCCTTTTCGCTGCAGATCATCGCCCGGGCAGGCGAGATCGTGGTCCTCTACGATCATCGCGAAGTCGTGCGCTGGAATAGTAATGCCACGGGATGTTATTTCAAGCTTGGATGTTACACGCAATCCAACACAGCTCGCGGTGACTCAGCCGAGGCCATGGGGGAAGTCGCCGTGTACACGCTTAACGTCGAACACGTAAAGTAGGCGTAACCGTTCAGGGGTTAGGAACTGATAGTGCGTTAGTTTAGCTCAATTTGCTACCTGTTCGGGAATGGACAGTAGGGACAAAGTTATTGAAGAGCTCCGCGCGTTGGTTGCGAAACAGTCTGCGCAGATCGAGGGGAAATCCACCGATTCAAGACGTCGGCCGAGGCTCCCGAGGTCAATTCAAAATCGCACCAAATCATGTTGGAAGTTCGGGTCGACCATATCTCTTGTTGGGCGGTCGCTAGTCTCTCTCGACTTCAGCGCCCATATCCTGCCCACCGCAAAGGATCCGCACCACTTCGATTGTTTCTTCTCGTTCTATGTAGAACAAAACGTGGCTCGGAAAGTTTTCACCAACCTGTGGTTCGCATCCCTGCCAACCCCGGCAAGCTGTTTGGAAATGGCGCACCACTCCCGGGAAACAACCCCAGTCCATTGATCGTCTGTTCGGCTCGTTCAAGAAATCGCAACGCGGCGTCGATACTTCCATCCGCGATGCACATAGCATGACGCTCGACGTCCACTGCTGCCACGGGACGCCGCACGATTGCCTTAGGCGTTATCACCATTTCATGCTTAAGGATAAACTGGAGGAGAGTTGTCGCGCTACGGACCAGCCGATCGCGGCGCTCCTGACAGACCTCAAAGCTCGCGGAATGCTCGACGACACGCTGGTAATATGGGCCGGTGAGTTTGGTCGCACACCCGACGCACAGAGTGGGACTGGGCGCGACCACAATAACAATGCGACGCAGAATGAGCCACGTTCGTTCTCCACTAACTAACCTGCGTCGGTTTGGGCGACCAAGGAGTCGACTTTGAATGCCAACGAGGCGCAAAGGACGGTTCGTCCTTACGGCCGAAGGCTTCCGCCGTCAGGCTTCTAAATCCCCAGTCAGCGCCATCAGTTTGACTACACTTTTCGCGTCCAGGAACTGTGGCCGGTGTCCTTCACCGCCGCGAGTTGGCACGGACACGACAGCACAGCAGTCGATGCAGCCGCCTGCATGTAGAACAAACACTTCCAGCCAGTATTCCGAGCGACCTCAGCGATTTGTCGTCGGAAATCGTGTACCAAGAAACGGTCGTTTTTTGGCAACTCACAACAATCATAAGGCCGTTCCGACGGGTTTACGGCACTCCCAACTACCTCTTAAATTCATCCTGAATCTTCGTGAGTGGAATAGGCATGTTACGTAGAACCGGCCGCACGTCGATTACTAGTTGATGAATCAACAGCGGGTCGAGCACCGAATCGAGATAACCCCAGCGTTGGCCAGTCAATCACTGTTGGGGTTGTGATGAAGCGGCGTTGTCCATAAATAGATGACGTGCTCGGCACCAGTTTCTTCGCTCACAAATTTCAATGACTTATCGGCAGCAAAACCTGGAATGTCAAATTGGTGGGTCACGATCCGTGTGCCGGGTTTTAGCTTTTCAAATTGCGGCCTCAGCTTGTCTAACATCTCTCGCGGGAGATAGGCGGTCACCACACTCGCCTCGCTAAAGTCGGTCTCATAAACGTCAGCTTCCTTGACAGTTACCAACAGCTCTACGCCCGCTTCAAGAATTCGCTTTCGCGACAACTGAACCAAGTCCCTGTCGAGCTCGATTCCCATTCCGCGACATCCACACTGCTTGGCGACCTCGATCAGGATGCGTCCGTCGCCGCTGCCCAAATCAACAACCATGTCCTGCTCGACAACATCCGCCAGCTCGAGAATCTGTACGACGATATCTTGCGGAGTTGGCACAAAAATGGCATTCGGGATGCGGGGGCCCTTGGGAATTTGAGCCCGTTGGGACTCCCTGGGCTTGGCCAATTGAATTATTTTTGCGGCTGGTAAGACAGCATCTGCCGTGTGTTGCGTTACATCGTACTTATACAAACGATCGTTATCGCGAATATACATTGCACCGCCTGCGACGACCGGAAAAGTTGAACCCAGCGACTTCCGCGGTTCGAGCAATTTGAAATGACTCTTTTCCGTGTAGGCAGATGGACTCGCCTCGACCAGTCCAATGACACCGTCTGCCCAACGAACATAGAGATGCCCATCCGCGTAGGTAGATGATGCCATACCCTTGCCGCTGCCTTGGGCCTTCCAGAGCGTCTGCCCAGATTGTACATCGATGCAAGCAAGGACTCCCGGCGATAGCAGCGCGTACAAGTGATCATCCACTAGCATGGAACTATCTTCGAATGGGTTGAATTTTTCTTTCGCCAAATACAGCTCCTCGATATTCACTGAATCTCCTTGCCGACTCAATTTGATCCGAGCCAGAACACCCCCATAGCCATTGGGACAGAGCAGTCCGTTTCCCAGCTCCATCGGCGTAAATGAATTTCCAATGGGGCTGGAGGTGCGATCGTAGCGCCAAAGCATACGCCCGTCATCTGCGGCGAATGAAACAAGACCTCTACGCAGGAAGGCAGCATACTGCTTCAGACCGTCCGTCTCAAACTGGACTAAAGAGGCATAGCCGGCAGACTCTTGGTTCTGGAGCATCGAAGTCCACACTGGTTTGCCAGAGAGTTTATCCAGCGCGACAATGGTTGCGGTCGATCCGCCGGGCGTGCATATCAGCCGGTTGCCATCAACCAACGGACGATCGCAATATCCCCATATCCCTGGCGTTGTCCCAAATTCGTGTGGATAGCTGATTCTCCAATGGATCGAACCATCGGTAGCGTTCAGGCAACAAAGCCATCCGGTGTTCGTAAAGATGTAGGCTCGATCACCGTCCAAGGTTGGAGTCCGCTGACTCAACCAGCGCATCAGAGCGTTCTCTGGCACCGCGTTGCCAATTTCAGTCATCCACAGCGATTGACCTGTAATTTCATCGAGTGCTACCGCGTACTCAGCGTTCCCGTAAGTCGTCGTCGTAAGAATTCGTCCTTCGGCAGTCGCCAGCGAGGCAATGCCATCCCCCAGTCCATCGACTTGCCAAGCTAGTGGTGGCCCCTGTTCCGGCCAAGACTTGAGCAACCCCGTCTCGGTCGAGCGGTTATCGCGATTTTCCCCGCGCCACTGCGGCCAGTGGCCAAGCTGTGCCGCGCTTCGATGGGCTTGAGCTGCATCAATTGCATACAGCATATTTCTAGCGGCGACGTACAAGTTCCCATTCGCATATGCCAGGCTCGAGTGAATCCCGTACGGATGCGAAATGGTGTGAAGCGGTGTGGCGCACGACGGGTCCGCACCTAACTGAAAGATCAACACCTCTCCTGCGGCCAATGCCACATAGACCTTATCGTCGACAATCAACGGTGCACCAAAGGCTATGTCATCGAGTTCAATATACCAGTGTCGCTGACCAGTATTAGCATCAAAGCAATACAATATTGAGTCCATGTCGGTTGCAAACACCAGATCCTCAGCAATTGTCACCGAACTGATCATCCGATCCAAGACATCGTAGTACTCGTCTCCACAATTCGTGAA
The DNA here is from genome assembly GCA_038215215.1 of Pirellulales bacterium. GTDB lineage: Bacteria > Planctomycetota > Planctomycetia > Pirellulales > Pirellulaceae > Aureliella. Next base: position 2,098 of record JBBQRC010000320.1, on the reverse strand, counting down.
TTCCCATACAAGACCCGAGTTCGGATTGGGAATAGCCCGTTCATCGGCATTCACATCAACCGCTTGTAGGCGTCGCCGAGGAAGCGTCTTTCCGTCTTTGTCGACTGCTAACTCTGAGCTCAGGTCGCCACGGTTGGATGGATCGATACACACCAATCGCCCGGGGCCGCCGCCAATTTCAACTTCTTTGCCTGAGGCAACGTAGACGCGATCGTTATAGACAACCGCTTCCCCAATGCATGAACTACGCAAGCCAGTTCCTCCATAGGGATCATAGATTGAATCCTTGGTGTTTATGTCGAACTCCCACAGCACCCGTCCATCGGCAGGATTGAAGGCGCGAACCCAACCGTCACTTTGCGGTACGATGACTTGGACTTTGCCAGCGATGGTGGCCACGGTGGGGCTGGCGAACTGCGTTCTGAGAATATTCTTCCCCGGCGAATTGTCTTTCCATACCAGCTCGCCCGTGTCTTTGTTCAAGCACACCAGGCTTGGTGCATCTGGGTTCACGACCTGCTTTTCTTGGTAATCGATACCGTGGTTGATGGTCACAAAAATGAGTCCATTCCAGGATGGACCAATCGAACACGGACGTGGTGGCCCCATAACGGGTACTCGTGGAAAGGTATCGAACGCGTCGACGAAATCCAGCTTCCAAAGCTCCCGTGGTTGGCCCTCACCACGCTGTAGCGGTCCGATGTCGAGGCACAGCACTTCACTGCGGTTGGTTGCCAACCACAGCCGATCGCCCTCGACCAACGGTGAACTTCCCAGCCCCGACCAGCCCGAATCGTACTTGCGATCTCCGAGCCAGGGTGAAACGTATTGGTAGACCTCCGCACCATCGGAGACTCGAACGCACTTTAGAACGCTGCCCTGTTTCGGATTGGTGTTCAGTAGATTATTCGTACCGATCCAAACCAAACCATTGGCAATGACTGGTGACGAATAGCACTCGCTACCCAGGGGCATCGACCAGCGCACTCCGTGCGACGGCCCTGTGAGTAAATTCTCAGCCCGCTCTTCGACACTCCACCACGTCGGCGGATTCTTTTCGTTGCTGACTGCATTGCGAGTCCCATCGCGGCCGCGCGTGGGCCAGTCATCTGCAGTGGCGAGCCCTACACCGCATAAGCAGACTGCCAAAGCAACTTCGACCGCGATAAACTTTCTTCGAATTGAGTTGCACATATTGCCTCGTCAGGTTAGTTGGAAAACGCCACGTTGAATGAAATTAACCGTGTTTTCATGGATCAATCGAATAATTAGTCGTTTTAACGCTAGCCATGGTTCCGCCCTGAAAAAACCGGGGCTAACGCCCAAACGGCTAAATCAAAGTGACGCTGTCCAATCAGTGATTGGAATTTTTCCGATCTAACTACGTTCTGTCTTTTGGAGACCTGGTAAGTAGGTTCATGATCGATCATTCCGCGCGCCTCAATGGTGAGTTCCATAAGTACAGCGTGTGCTGCTCGCCAAGTGTGTTCGCGGCTATTTGTGTTGCCGCGCCGGGTTCAATGCCGGGAATTTCGAATTGGTGTGAGACGACTCGCGCACCTGGTTTCAGTTGTTTCAATTGCGGAATTAGGGCAGCCAGTTGATCAGGAACCAGATAGAGGCAGACCACGTCGGCTGCACGCAGATCGGCAGTCAGCATGTCGTCCCGATGAATGGACACCAATTCTCCCAACCCCGCTTCGTCCACCGCCTTGCGGGAAAGCTCAACCAGTTCCTGATCTATTTCATAGCCCACCGCTCGACACCCATATTTTTTGGCGGCGGCGATCACAATGCGACCATCGCCGCTGCCAAGATCGTAGACTACATCCGCTGGATTCACGTTCGCCAGCTCGAGCATCTTGGAGACTACACTTGGTGGCGTGGGCACAAAGACGCTGCGCGGTGACCGCGGCGGATCGGCGATTGGCGAGTTCGGATCACTGAGTTGAATTTTTTGTGTAGTAACATCATGGCTGGCCAATTGGTCCGCTCGCAGATCGTAAATCAGCAGTCGGTTGTCGTCTCTCAAATAAAGATGGCCACCGGCGATGACAGGCATTGTCGCACCAAACGCAGGTTTGTAATTAGGGATCAT
>JBBQRC010000319.1:0-6426 GCA_038215215.1 Pirellulales bacterium | reverse complement strand
ATCGGTCTAACGTATCGATAGATTTTGTTCGGTCGACCACGCGTCGCAGGCTGTCAAAAGACTCCAGTAGACCGCGCCGGTCTTCCAAACGAGCGATCGTCAAGCCACCGGGAAGCGTTAGATTTTGCACATCAAAGGTGGCGTTATTCGGATCACCGTTGGTCTCGAATGGGTTGTGTTCCAGCCCCAGGTAGTTGGCGCCAAAATAGCCTGGGCGGAGGCCGATGCTGCTGGCATAGGGAACTGCGACGTGCGCCGGCAAACCCGTTCGACGTGGCCCACAGAGCTTCGTGGCAATCGATCCGAGAGAGGGATACAAGCCTTTCGTAGCGGCACCACTGACTCCACCGCGACCGGTCAGCATGTAATGGCCTGCGGTAAAGTGGTCACCCGAGTCATGATGGAGCGAGCGGACGATCGAAAACTTATCGGCCACTTTGGCTTGAAGCGGAAACAGTTCGGTGATTTCAACGCCGGGCACATTAGTGCGAATCGGCCGCCACAGCCCACGGTACTCTGCCGGTGCTTCCGGCTTCATGTCGTACGTATCCATGTGGCCGGGGCCCCCATCGAGCCAGATCAAGATGACCGATGTGTCCTTTCCCGCAAGTCCTTGGCTGGCAGATTCTTCCTTGGCTCGTAGCACATCGGCCAGTCCCACGGAGGCCATACCTGCCACACCCACCTGGACGAAGCTGCGTCTTGATAATCCGTCACAATAACGACGTGTATTACCCGCAGAGATTCGAAACATCTTCGACTCCTCGATTAGGAAACGTTTGGTGATTCATCTCTCAAATTAAATAAAGCGTCTGACTGTCACGCGAGCACGTCAGTTAAGACCCGCCCGTGGACATCGGTCAAGCGATGATCGCGCCCACCGAAGCGAAAGGTCAGTCGCTCGTGATCGATGCCCAACAAATACAGCATCGTCGCGTGCAAATCATGAACCTCAGCGGAATTGATCGTCGTCTTGTAGCCAAAATCGTCGGTCTCGCCATACGTGCAGCCGCCACGCACGCCACCGCCGGCCATCCAAATTGAGAATGCAAAGGGATTGTGATCGCGGCCATTGGCACCTTGCGCAAAGGGTGTTCTACCAAACTCGCCCGCCCAAACCACCAGCGTATCTTCCAGTAAGCCGCGATCGCTCAGGTCTTGCAACAAAGCCGCTATCGGTTGATCCACGGCCCGTGCATTGTCTTCGTGTCCAGCTTTGAGGTTATTGTGCTGGTCCCAGCGATCATGGCCAACCGACGGACATGTCAGCTCGACAAAACGCACGCCGCGCTCTACCAAGCGCCGAGCCAACAAGCACTCGCGCGCGAAAATCGCAGTAGGCTTATTGGCATGATCGACGCCGTAGGCAGTGCGAGTCTGCTCCGATTCCGCGTCCAGGTTGCTCGCCTCCGGGACTGATTCCTGCATGCGGTAGGCAAGCTGGTAGTTCTGGATCGAGCTCTCGATGGCGTCAGCATTGCCGGAAGCAGCCAAATAATGTTCGTCGAGCCGCTGCAGCAATTGCCGCTTACTGGTCAAGCGTGGCAGATCACTGTTGGCAACGCTGGTGAGATTCCCGATGGCACTTCCGGTTGGCGAAAACGTAGAGGCTTGATAGGTCGACGGCAAAAAACCACTGGCAAAGTTGTCGAGTCCACCAGGAGGAGTTAGGCCGCCATTAATGACCACAAAACCAGGAAGTGCATCGGATTCCGTGCCTAGTCCAAACACGGTCCACGCACCCATACTGGGCCGACCCACTATGCCAAGCCCCGTGTGCAGAAAATAGTTGGCTGACGTGTGCTCCGAAAATTGGCTCGTCATCGAACGCACGACACACAACTTGTCAGCTTGTTTGGATAAATGGGGAAACAGATCGCTGATCCACAAGCCACTTTCGCCATATTGATTGAATTTCCAGGGCGAGGCTAACGTGTTGCCGATATTGTCGAATTGAGTTGGTTCCATTTTCGTCGGAAAGGGTTTGCCGTGATACTTTTCTAGCATCGGTTTGGGATCGAACGTATCCATCTGCGCTGGACCACCATCCATGTACAAGAAAATCACATGCTTAGCTCGTGCCGGATGGTGCAACTGCTTGAGTATTCCCTGCGTAGGGGTCGGTTCTGCCCGCACAGCTTCCTGTTGCAGCATGTACGCCAAGGCGACGCCGCCAAAACCCATACCCCAGCGCTGCAGAAATTCTCGCCGCGATTGGGGAGCACGTTGATGTTGGCAGGGAAAGTTACCGAACATAAGAGAACTCCTTAGTATTGAGTAACACGTGTGCCAATTCATTCCAAACCTGCTGCTGGGCGGCTGCGTCGCCTGTCGCTTGGCTGACGTATGCCTGGCACTCGGCTAGTTCTTCCGTCGTTGGCTGTCGTCCTAGCGCCGCAATAAACATGGCGGTGATCCGAGGCGCGTCCCCTTTGATCGCCAAAATCCGCTGGGTCCAGCGATTGGCCATTTCGTTGACCAGTGGATCGTTGAGCAAGCCCAGCGCCTGGGCTGGCACGTTCGAAACATTGCGGTTGCCAGTGCAGGTGGCGGGCATAGGAAAGTCGAAGGCTAGTAGGAGAGGATCGAGAAAGTTGCGTCGCACTTCGATGTAAAGACTACGACGATTGCCACCATCCAGTGGCCCACTGGCCCCTGGCCGCCCACGGCCGGTCATCTGTTCGTTGAGGTGAATTGGAATGCTCACGCCCGCCAGATTTCGATTGAGTGAGTCCGCGGTGGCCAACAGAGAGTCACGCAATGATTCGGCGGTCAAACGCTTGACCGCACGGTGACTTAGCAGCCGACCGTCGGCATCGCTCTGAAGTTGTTCCTCGGTCGGCGTGCTTGATAGTCGATAAGTCTGGCTGAGCACGATTTCACGGACCAGCCATTTGATCGACCAGTCATGCCGAACAAACTCCGTGCTTAGGTAATCCAGCAGTTGAGGGTGTGAAGGTCGACCACCCAAGACGCCAAAATTATCGGTAGAACTCACCAAGCCTGTGCCCAGCAAGTGATGCCAGACGCGATTAACGATCACCCGAGAGCTCAGCGGATGTGTGGGGGACGAAAGTGACTGTGCCAATTCCCAACGGCCCGATGAATCCGCCGTGATGGTGGGTGTTTCAATCAAGCGAGCAAAACAACCTCGCGGCACCACGTCACCCAATGTGGCTGGGTTACCTCGAATCGCGATCTCGCTGTCGCACGGTGTCCCCTCTGCGATGGTCGTCAAGACAGTGGGGGCGGGCGCTGAGGCGTCAAGTTGCTGCAACCGCTCTGCGGTCTCCGACAATTCACGGCTGCGCGGCAATGGGAACGCCACGCCAATTTGATCAGCCAAATCCATGGCGGAGTGCACCCAAGAGATCGCTGACGCATCTGCTTGTTCTGAGGAGAGCCTCTCCAAAGCGGCCGCGAGATGAGATTCGAGTTGGTCAAACAACTCGGCTTGGCTGGAGAACTCGTCGCTCAGTAATTGCTCGGCTTGCAACGAGGATTCTGCCGGTGGCCCGCGATCTGCAAAGCGAACTTCTTGCAACTCAAACCAAGCGGCGCCTTCGTCTTCGAGAGACAAAAAGGCTGGCTGTCCGAGGTACTTATTCAGATCGCCACGGTGCGTGACCCAGCCCGCAGCCGATGGTTGATCGATGGCTTTGCGCAGATCACCAAACAATAATCCAGTGAATTCGTGCATGTAGTAATTGTCCACTGAAACTACCGATAGCGCTGACTTCCCCTGCAGCTTGAGGCATACGACCGGTCGCTGTACTTCAAACGTTGGCGAACGCAACGTCACGTAGGCGTGGCGCCCGTAGCGCTGGCTTGAAAACATGCCTAGTCCCGCAGGAACTGGTAACTTGCCAGCGAACCAATCCCAAGTCGCCGATTGCGGTTGTACATCGAGCTGCAACGGGGCGGTATTTTGCGAGGCGGTCTGCACCGTCCAGCCAGCGGGTAGACCCTCTGCAAAATTAGCAAACAGAGGGCTCTCCGCCTGCCACTTCAAATACTCGGCGCGTTGGTTTCCCAACTGCTTTCGTGCTTTCGATAGGCTGGCTGTAAAATCGTCGTTAACTACAGGCCGGATGGCGAACCAGGGACTGCTAGTCGGTAGCCACGCATCCAGCTTCGCGGGTTGAGCCCGCAGCGATTGACACACAGTATTCAGCCAATCGCGCACTTCCGTGGTCTGCGACGCGGATTCACTAAACGCTTGCCGAGCGAGGTCGTCGGCCTGTGCGAGTTGCGTGGCCATGATCGACTCGTGCTGTGCGATCCGGTCGAACGGATCGGTCGCATGGTAAAGGCGTCGCGAGCTCTTCATGACCCCCGCGAGTCCGTAGTAGTCCTTGAGACTGATCGCATCAAACTTATGATCGTGGCAGCGGGCGCAGGAAATTGTCAGTCCTATAAAGGCTTTCGACATGACATCGATTTGATTATCAATGCGGGCCGCCCAATCCGCTTTGATATCGACCGGTGCGTGAATCGTATCCCCCATCCACCACCAGGTTGTGGCGGCCAACGATTGATTGACACCGGTCAGCGGATGTATCCTGGGTTTGGCGAGCAGGTCTCCGGCGAGGTGCTCGCGAACGAAATCCGCATAGGACATGTCGGTGTTAAGTCCGTCGACGGTCGCATCGCGATATTGCCAAGCATGACGGATGGAGTAATCAAACTCATGCCCCAAGCTTTCTGAATAGCGCACCAAATCGAACCAATGACGTCCCCACTGCACCCCAAATTGCGGCGAGCTGAGGAGTCGATCGACCAGTTGCGTGTAATCTGGTTCAGCGAATTGTTCAGTGGCCTGCGCCACATCGTCCGCTGCAGGTGGTAAGCCGGTCAAATCAAAACTGAGGCGCCGCAGCAGTGTGAGCGGTTCACAGGGGACGGCGGGCGCGACTTTGTTGGCGGCTAGTTCTGCCGCGACGAAGCGATCCAGCGGTTTTGTCGACCAACGATCGTCGTCAAGTTGCGGGGGCGACGTCGGTGGCGGCGATTGCCAGGCCCAATGCACGGCTGCTCGTTCTGTCGCCCAATCTGCAAGCGTGTCATTTTGCCGCGTTGTTTGTGGCCAAGGGAGACCGAGCTTAACCCAACGTTCGATCTTGGCTTGATCACGCGGGTTGAGTGGCTTATCCGGCGGCATTTCCAAAGAAGTTCGTTGCACAGCCTGGACAATGGCACTGCCGGTGACGTCGCCCGCCACTGCGGCCGGACCGCTGTCACCTCCCGTCAGGATGCCATCAAGTGAATCGAGTCGCAATCCGCCTTTCGGATGTTCCACCGTGGAGCTATGGCAACTGTAACAATGCTCCGCTAACAGAGGGCGGACCTCGCGTTCAAACCACTCGAAGTCTGCTGCCGTCGCGTTGGGCAGGTTGGTCGGTTCATCGGCCGACGCAGTGATGGCGCCGCAGTGTGCGAGAAAACTGATGGTGCACATACAGAACGTCGCGAAATGCCAACGGTGACTGCGAGGCGAATAGGATGGTACTGGCATGTTGATCAAATCGGCAGGAGGACTGGCACTGCTGGGTCGCAGGGTTGGCGGGGTATGACTCCATTCTACTCCTATTTGCCACGCATTTCATCGTGCTTGCTTGGGGCAGCCAGACTCGCACAGGCAATCGGTCCCCTCACCCCCAACCCATCTCCCCCGAGTACGTGGGCGAGTGGAGTGCCTTTCCTGGGTGATCTGCTCCGCGGATCAATCACATTTGCCAAAGGCCAGTTTCAAGCTCTGACCGTCTGAGTCAGTCGAATCATTGCCGCTCCAGCTTGCTCGATCTGCGCTCGACTGACGTCCAAGTGGGTGACAAAGCGAATGTGATGGAGTCCAAACGAGAGCCCGCCGATACCCGCCGCCGCCAACTCCAGGCAGAATGAATGGGGATTCCCAAGAGCTGGATCGACGCGAACCACGACGATGTTCGTTTCTGGCGCCGGTTCGACCGTCAAGCCGTTTGTTTGGCTGATAAAGTCGGCCAATAGTCGAGCGTTTTCGTGATCCTCTGCCAGTCGCTGGCGATTGTATTTGAGGGCAAACAGGGCGCCGGCAGCCAATATGCCAACCTGTCGCATGCCACCGCCAAACAGCTTGCGGGCTCGTCGAGCACGCACGATAAACTCCCGCGAACCAGCCAACGCAGACCCGACCGGCGCTCCTAAGCCTTTTGAGAAACACACGCTGACCGAATCGAAACCTTGCGACCAGCGTTTGACGTCGATTCCGCTAGCGGCCTCCGCATTGAACAAGCGAGCACCGTCCAAGTGGGTTAGCAAGCCGTTTTCGTGAGCCCACTGACAGATTGCATCCACATTTTCCAGCGGTTGCACAGTGCCGCCCCCTCGATTGTGCGTGTTTTCCAAGCTGACCAGTTTCGTGCGCACCAAGTGGTCACCCAGCGGCCT
>JBBQRC010000318.1:0-6431 GCA_038215215.1 Pirellulales bacterium | reverse complement strand
TTTCCCAGCCGAAATGCCGAGCTACCGCCCGCGGGCTCCGTTTGGCTTTCAGGAACGGTCCAATTTCCACCAGTTTGTCGCGCAAGAGGGGCTCTTTGCAGGCCGCAATGGCTTGTTCCAGCGCCGCCGCAGTATCGAGTGAGTTGGTCCTCGAGACAGCAGCGATTTGAGTCAGTTTAGAGAGCACTTGGCAGCCATCAGCCGCCAAGGGGTCGGTGTGCGTGAGGCGAGTTGAATCGTCGATCCATTTAGCCGCGCGATGTTCTGTGCCATGAATGGCGAGCGTCAAAAACATGGCGCGAGTCGCTGGGCCGTTGCCAGCCGACTGGCATCCAGTCGGCAGACCGGTCCGACGCAGCCAACTTTTGAATGCGGCGCAGATTGTGGCTCGACCAACACCTATCGGCAGACTCAGTGGATACCAGGCCAGACGGCGAAGATAAGACTGGCGAAAGACACTCCAGGTGCTACGCGAACGCAGCACCGCTTGAGCGGCCATGAGCATTAGCTGCGTGTCGTCGCTGTAGAGACCGACACCCGGAAGCAAACGGTACTTGAGCGGGGAGCGACCGAACATCCGCAGGGCGGCGCGGCGATTGAGGCCTTCGCGCGAAAACCCGAGGGCGTCACCCATGGCGACACCCAGAATCAAACCATGAATTGAGTCTTTTCGAAGGCGCGTGCTGTGCATCTAGAAACTGCTGGCGGTGAATAAGCTTCGTTACTCGGGCCAACTGAATCTAGCGAACTAAGCAGCGGAAGTGGATTGTACCACCCTCTCCGGGCTGTAGGGCAGGTTCGAGTTCCCATCGCAGCACCGTCGAGCCGACTTCGTTAGGTTCTGTAGAGAACTTTGGAGGCGGCGCGATGCTGTTCTGTTGGCTTCCTTCAATGTACTCCAGACGGGGTGAAAGGCTATCAAGAATAACCACCTTGCGGATCGGCTGAGAACCAGCGTTGTCGAATCTGATGGTAAAACTGATCGTATCGCCGGAGTTGGCGAGCATGTGGGAGGCTGCTTTGCAGATCCGCAGTGAACACTTGCCAGGCGGAAGGTCGTAAACGTGGATATCTTGCGCTTGCTTAACGTCCAATTGCTGCGAAACTTGTTGGTCGTCGATCAAGACCTGCAGCGACTCGGGGGTGACCCAAGTGCGTGCGTTCTGTAGAAATTGTCCGATAACGGCAATCTCTTTCGCTTGCAACAGTCCAGTCCCAAACGAGTCGTAGTATTCGAACGGAACCACGGCGTCGCTCATGCGCTGCGGTGGCAATACCTGTGCAATGGGCACACCAAGGTTGCGATCGCGGAAGGCGTCGATCAGGCTAACGCGTTCTTCGCCGAGTGCTGCGACAGGCTGCATCACGGTCGTGGGTGGATTGGTATCTTCGAAGCGGCCGGGTGTAACGGGAGCTAGAATTCGCTGTGTGGCAACTGCGGAATCGGAAATCACGGCACCGGTGATTTTGCGAACGGCCGCAAAACGTGGGGCGTAAATGGGGACGCGGTTGGTGGGAGTCACGCAGAGTTTACCGTCGTAGGTCTCGTAGTGGGCCACGGTGTCGGTCGGATTCAGACCAGCGACAGACCAGTCACGACGTATCAGCACGGCGGGATCTTGGTCGCCGCCGTCGAAGATGTATTCTTGAACGTTCATCCCGGGTGTGCCCGTTGCCGCACAGACGCCGCAGCTTGCGCCTCCGCAGCCGCAGCTCGAGTTGCCTCCAACTGGAGCGCAGCTCCCAGAGACTTGGCAAGCGGCTAGGGTCGCAAGTGGGCCGGCTGGAGCGTGGCTTAGGGGGGCGCCGGCGGATGCGTTGTACGCGGCGCCGGTTGCATCGAGTGGTTCTTCGTGGGCCACCAGCATCACGTCAGCGCTCGGCGACTGTGGGATATCAGCCTGGGCCAGTCCAGTGTGGGCTTGTCCGGTGGCCTTCGCGGCAGACAAAGATGCGCTGCGGGCGACGTTGGCCGGAGTGCGGCTGGCCGCGTTCACGATAGGGGCACCCTGCTGCGCTGCGGGCGAGGCTGCCGCGCCAGCAGCGAGCGGCTGCAGACGGCCGACCGAGGCGCAGCCCACAGCATTGAAACCAAGCATTGCACCGCAGTGAATAGACAGCGCGTAACGCAACCACAGCGCCCGTTTGGCTTGCCCGGTGCCAGCGCTTCGTGTGGATTGGCTCATGGGTGCATCCTTCGCTTGTCGCAGGTAAAACATCGGCTTGATCGTATCGCCTATCGCTCGCAGGCTTCAGTTTAATGGTGTCGCCTATCGCGCCGCGAAAGTAGCGTCTTCCCCTGAACTCTTGCGGACGCAATGGCTGGGTGGCTAGTTCACAGGCACGCGGCCTTAGGACGGGACCAAATTATCTAGGTAATCGCGGTTCATCGATTTCTGGGCGTTCGCTACGCAGTGGATCGGAGTACTCAGCCGGCGTGGACTCGGGCCACTCTCCGCGTTGCGTTAAACCTTCGCGAGTCGGGACAGGGGTGACTGGAATCCAGGGTGGGCAACCGTACAGAAATTCGCTTAGGTCACCCTGCATGTTAGCAGGAACGCGCGAGCCGATCCGCAGGATCGCAACGGGGCGTCCCAGTTGATCCGCAGCCTTCAAGGCGTTGTCCATGGGTCCCACATCGAGTACTTGCTGCGAACCGGGAGCAACCGCCACAGGACTAGCGATTTCCCCGTCTTCCAGATAAATCACTCGCGTTATCAACGCGCCATCGAGAGCGTGACGCAAGTCGCTCTCTTCCAGCACCACAGGAATCGGGAAGCGGTGCTCACGACCTTGAGGTGCGTTGATGCGATCGATGACTTCAATAGTTGGAAAAAGTTCTTCGCCGGGTCGAAACGGTATTCCCGTCACGCGAATGCGATAGACAGCGCCGACAATCATGCCCACTTGGACGGGTGCTTCGAGCATATGCAGGAATTGACCGTCGCGGGCCAAAGCCACTTGAAGTCCTGGTGGCCCAGAGACCTCTAAGGCCTGATACGAACCAACGCCGGGCACGCCGCGGGCGATTTGCGCATGCGCCACGACGCCGGGTTCACGGCTCGCATCCATAAAATAGTGTACGTTTGGAAGCTTGCGAGCCTGAGCGAGTAGGGGAGGGGAGGGGACCAAACTGAGCGCTAACAGAGCCATGACGGTGGTATGCAAGTGCCGAGTTCGCAGCCAGCGGGTGGCAAGCTCACAGGCCCCAACAAACATTGAATTTATGTTAGACATCTGCCACCATTCGCACGTAGCGGTATGGGAAAAAGCGGTCGAGCACTTGCGTACTCGACCGCCTCACTCATTCACGTTTACCTCGGGCTGTTTGGTGTGCGACGTAATAGTCGCTTCGCGGTGCAGCCTGAAGTTTCATTCCGTTGTTCAGCCTGCCTGATGACGAGACTGAATAGCTTGGGTTTATATTCGGCTTTTCTCGCGTTTTGGGACGTCAGAGAAAATCGATTGGTCATTCAGGTCGGGCGTTACTGAGGCGGGCAGTAGCCCGATTCCTGAGCCGTCACCGACTGGCTGTGGCGCATTGCCGGTGGCATACCGTTCGGAACTCCGGGATGGATGTTCTGTTCGTGGATGTATGCTCGGCTGGCAGGTTGCGGATAGCTGACACCTGGAGTCTGGCGAACATGCACTTTCACGTTCGACACGGGACTTGGCAGGTGGGTCTTGGTGTGATTGCTAATCGTGTGTCTCTTCAGCCCTGCAGGTGTCCCCAGTGGAATGTGAGGAGGTCCAGGCAGACCGATCGGTGTGCCCGTGTAGGTCATACCGTATTGAGGTGCAGTCACGCCAGCGACGTAGCCGGGTAGTGAGGCAGGGATCCCGCCTGGCATCATGCTGCCATCCGGCCCGCACATCATGGCCATACCACCGCCGGCACCTAATGCTCCACCAGCACCTGCGCCAGCCAATTCGATATCCTTGTTACCCAAACGCACAATGGCAAGGATCGAACCGCGGCGATCGGCTTCGACAATTGGGTCGAGACCTGGGTCGATGCGATTGCTCACTAGGACATCCACGCCCACCAAGGCATCGCCTTGGAATTCAGGATCAGGTAAGTAGATAACCTTGGTCACAAAGTTACCTGACAGAACTTGTTCAAAGTCGTCGGTTGTAAACTGAACTGGAATCGCGTTGTGCGCGAGGTAGGCACCGCTGCGCGGCGAGCCGTTCGCAACTTCGACCGACGGATACAACTCAACCCCTTCGCGACCTTGGATGTTGGTTAGCTTCAAGCGATAGATGCCCCCTTGCGGGAACTCCAGTCGGCCTGGCACATACAACGGTTCGCTGGTGAAGCTGCCATCTCCGACGACATCATACAGCAGTTGCATTCCTTCAGGGCGATTGAACAGCACCTGCACGCTGGGTGCTGGCCCCATGGCCATGCCCATCATCAGGCCACCGCCTCCGCCACCTCCACCACCGGAACAAGCCACGCAGCCGTCGCCGACTCCGCCGCCCATTCCCATTCCGCCCATGGCCATTTCTGAAGCAGCGGGCATTACATCGCCGCCACCGAGAACGCCAGGTCCGGGGCCACCCACTCCTGGGCCTGGCTCAAGCAAACGCTGAGCTGGCGGCAGGTTGTGTCGCACCGGGGTGCATCCAGTCAGGTAGCCAGCTACCACGACCAGCGTTGCCAGGAAAACACGCATTTTCATGCTTTACCCCCTTATTTGGCAGCATCCGGAAAGTGCTTCCGTAGCTACCGCCTTCGAAACGATCCTGAGTGATTCATCTATGGTTTCCTCCGCCTCACTGCACAAGTACAGCTCGACTTCGGATAACTGGCCGTACGCTTTGCCACCGCAGCGCCGCGACGGGTCAATTGTTCGTGTTCTACCCCACGCGCCTCGGACGAGACCCGCGGGGTGAGCGATTCACCTGGACGGGGCCGACTCTGGTTGATTAGAATCCGCCGCCCACATAAATCCCCGACGGCCGTTGCCTGCGATGCAAATGCAAGCGCAACAACAACCCTACGTGGATTTATGTTCGGCGCATTCCGCTTGGTTTCTTTGATAAATTCGGCATAACCGGACTATGTGGAGCAAATCGCCTATCACGCACAACTCGAAACCTGCCCTAACGGAGGGTTTGGTCGCGGTTTTGCTGGCAATTGCCAGCGTTATGGGGGTGGTGTGCGCAGGCTGCGATGTGGCCTCTGCACAGCCACCGGCACCGCTGGCACCCGTCGAGCGGGCCTTGCCTCCGCCGATTCCCCTGACGGTCGCCCCCCAGGAAACCGCCTCATTGCTGATTCACAACGCGCTGCGACAGGCCGTTTGGGGGCCAGCCGTGACGTGCAAAATTCGCCAACGCATCTCACTGCTCGACAAGCAGTTGGTGGGTGTTGGCAAGTATGCACATGCGGGGCGGGGGAGCGGTAAGCTCAAGATGCACGTCCGGCTGGTGGCTGGCGATCAAATCAATACGTTGGTCCAGGTCAGCGACGGTACGTTGGTGAATTCTAGTCAGCACATCGGTGACTTTGCGCAACGGAGTCGCATCGACTTGAATCGCATTCGCGAGTATCTCGGTCCGATCACTACAGCATCACTGGAAGACCCGGTCATTGCCATGTATTTGGCCGTGGGTGGTCAAGCGGAACTGCTGCGCAAGCTAGCACAGCAATACCGATGGACGCACGTTCAGTCGGGAAAACTGGGAGAGCTCGATGTCTGGTGGTTAAGTGGCGAATTAGCCAGTGAGCCGCCGACCATTCGGGCTTATGCCCAAATTGATCAATTGCTGTATGCTCCCAACGACTCGGGATTGCTCCCCACGAAAGCACGCATTGCCTTAGGGCGCGGGGAGCCGTTTCCCCTGTGGCTCTACCAGATAGAGCAGGCTCGGGAGGATAGTTTGATGGGTATCAAGAGCCAAACCCGTCTCAGTATGCTGCTCGAGTTCACTGAACCGGCCATTGTCGAACAATTGCCCGACGAGTTGTTTCAATCGCAATCAAGTAATGAAACCATTGTGGAGGAAACGCAGCGCTACTTACCACCTGCTCCGGCCATTGCCCGCACGCCGGTTGCGCAGCCCTTGCGTTGATGAACGGTCACCGCGGCACTAGGCTTAAATTCCCAGCTTGAATATACTTACGCCAACAAATTCGCCGCCGGTGACGTAACTGCGCGGCACGCAAGACGGTTTTACGCTTTAGGACTTCATGCTGTGATCAAGACGTTGGCAGTCGTAGGGGCTACCGGCGCGGTTGGACAAATCGTGCTTGAGGAGATTCAACAACAAAACCTGCAGTATGGAAAACTGCGTTTGCTGGCGTCCGCGCGGTCCGTCGGCAAACAGCTCAACGTCGGTGGTCAGCTCATCACGGTTGAATTGCTGGAACCGTCAGCCTTCGATGGCGTCGATGTAGTCATTGCCAGTACACCGGATGAGGT
>JBBQRC010000317.1:0-6444 GCA_038215215.1 Pirellulales bacterium | reverse complement strand
AGCCGAATCCAGCTACAGCGTCCTGCGTTTGATCACCGACAAAGAACCGCGCCCGATACGCGAGATCAATCCGGATATTCCTGAGTGGCTGTGCGCGATCGTCAGCGAGCTAATGGCGAAACAGGCCGACGATCGATTTGCGTCTGCTCAAGAAGTCGGCAAGTTGCTGGAAGATTGTTTGGCTCATGTGCAACAGCCTACGACCACGCCATTGCCCGATAGTCTTCATCCCAAACCAGAGCCTCGCTCTTTCTCGCTTCGCCTCCGAAACATTGGAATCTCCGCTATGACAAAAAGCACTCGCTGGCAATTCTCGATCCTAGCAATACTGATTGCCGTCACATTGATTGGCATTTGCGCGGCGTTTGCAGTGACCTACAGGCGACAGGTTTTGAAGCAGCGTTTTATTCTATCCGAAGTCTTACCAATCACCGCAAAGTATGTGTCGTCAGTTGGCTATGCGACTGACCGCATCGTCTGGCTGCGAGTCAACAATATTGACGCCCATCACCCAAACCATTTCGACGAATGGATTGTCCCTATCGCAATGGATGTTGCCAGCAACGACGGTTGGATAGGGACCTACAAAGATTTCGGTGATCCAGAACTTAAAGCATTCGTAACGGAGCATCCTTTTCTGCGAGCGTTGGACGTGCGTCACTCGAAAGTGACGGAAGAAGGAATGATTTACCTGAAAAAGCTCAAGCATCTCGAATGGCTGTGGCTCGGAAGAGGTCAGACAACGGAAGCAAGTTTAGCGAACTTACATGATTTGTCAGAATTACGAACAGTTTGGTTGCCGTTGAAAGAATTAGAACGCGAGCTGGTCGAGCGACTTCGCATTGCTATGCCAAGGTGTAAATTCGAAGACAGTTCTCTTCAATTAGATGACACTCCAATTGGACCAGACCAACCATTGCTTAGCAAAACACTTCGGCAATTGCAGGGACGATGGCGACTCACGCATCAAATCGCGTCAGATGGCGATGAGAGCATCACTCCGACCAATGCGATATGGGAATTTAAAGGTGACCGCATCATAGTGCGAGATGGCGGGCCAGGCGGCTCGATGCTGATTCATATCGATGATGAAACCACGCCGGGGCATGTTGATGTGTCGCTGGAGACTGACGATGAATCCGGGCTTGGGCTGCTGAGCATTGAAGGTGATAAGCTTATGCTCTGCCTCGGCGAACGAAAGAAAGAGACCGAGCCTCTGAGTCGACCTGAGAAGCTTCAATGGGTCTCCGGAGTCTGGTATATGGAACTAACGCGAATGAAGCCTGGAGAGACGATCGTTCCAATAAAATCTCAGAGCGAGATTCAGCCTCAGACAGAATCCTCGCTGAGTGATTCACCAGCAATTCCACTCAACAACGAGTTTAACGAAAGCAAGGCACCAGCGGTCAACCAGGGTAACGCTGTTTCCCAACCTGATCACGCTCTCGCCATTGGCGAAACCGATACCGAAAGCGGCGAGATCAGTGGAACGGTGGAGGGATTCCCGAACGAACAGCGTAATATCAAATACTCAATCACGCTCGTAGCCGAATCAGATGGTGTGGTCAAACCGAACGCAAGCCAAACAGATCTGGATCGCATTCAAGGGGCTTGGCAAACCATTGAATCCAATGTGGATCCGTCGATGCCAATGGGACGGCCTGATTGTCCGGTTAGTTTTCTGGGCAGTCGCATGGCAATATCCGCACCGCAGAGAGCAGCCAGTGGTACATTCAGACTTTCAACAGATACAGACCCAAAACAAATCGACTGTCAGCTTGGCATCGGCGATAAACGAAACGATCTTATTGGTATCTACGAATTTCGCGACAACCAGCTTTGGCTTTGCTTGACCGAAGGAAGGCAGCGTCCGACCTCTTTCGAAGAACCAAAGAATGTCGTGGGCTTGTTGTTCTTTATCCTGGAGCGTCAGCACGTGGAATTGCCGGACGTCGATTCCGATGATTCCTTAGCGCTATCAGACTGGACACAGAATCAAGATGGTGCTGGCGTGTTTGCAACTTACAGACTTGCCATTCCTGGCATCGAACCGATGGTGCAAAGTCTGGCTGCCGGAAAAGCAGCCTTTAAGGAGTTCTCGGGGTTACCAGAGTTTCCGGAGTCAGTGTTCAAGCTTCGGTACTATCTTCCCAATCTATCGCCTCGCGGAATGGAGTTTGTCGCGCGGAATGGATTTCAATCAAGTATCGATCTTATTGAACTATCACAAGTTGCCAAAGGTAAACGCTTGCTAAAAGTATTCTCCCATCCCGACAATTCACCGGGGGCCAGCGAGGCCAGTTTGAAGCCTTCGGTTCTCGCTGTTGGTGCAGATCAAGCCGATTGGCTTGAAGAGATCAACGCGGCTGGCGAGATCATTTACGGATACGAAATCGTTTTGTCAAATACGAAACCCGAAACCGATGACGAACTGACCGGAACGACGAAGCAGCAATTGATGCATCCGAATCGCTGGCAAACTTCGCCAGCGGCTGTTTCGGCTCCGAGCACAGACGCTGCAGTTCCTGACGTCGCTATTCGTACTGAGACAGAAACACAGCTAGGTAAGACATTACAACAACTGCAAGGTAAATGGCGAAGCACACGGGAGATCGCACCGGATGGCGACGAGAGTAGCACGCCTTCCCAAGCTGTATGGGAGTTTAAAGGCGACAGCATCATCGTGCGAGATGGCGGGCCCGGTGGAGCGATGTTGATTGAGGTTGATGACTCTCAGTCACCAGTAAACGTGAGATTGACAATCGAAAGCGATGAGGAGTCCGGCCTGGGACTGATGAGCGTCGAGGGCGATAAGGCCGTCTTCTGCCTTGGCAAAGCACAGAAGGCACCCGAATCACAGAGTCGACCTGAAAAGCTTCAATGGGCGTCCGGGTTTTGGTACGTGGAACTAACGCGTATGAAGCCCGGCGAGACGATCGAGCCTGTGAAACCGAAGATCGATATCCTGATGCCGCACAAGCAAGCCTCACCGCAAGTTCCATCTCAAGATAAAGAGCAATACAGTAAGGCACGAGCGGTCGACCTTAAAAATGCCCGTTCCGTAATCGAAGCCTACGTTGCTCTGGCGCTCGCGGGCGATGTGCCCAAGGCGTCGGCTTTAGCGAAAGCGTTGCGGCTGATCCCAAACGGATTCGAGAGCTGCCGGAGTTTCTCAATGTCCAACGATTGAAGATACCAACAGTCTATGTGAACGATGCTGCGAACCCGACGCAGGCCTTGGCGACCTCGGTAGCGGTGAAGCTCGACGAAGAGCGCAAGAACCCTGACGGCCGGCGCGATGGCTTCCTAGTGTTCACGTTGGAAAACAAAGATGGAAATTGGTCAGTAATCGATATCGACTTTGAAACGGAATCCGGCGCTGAGAAGGAACTGAAACGATTTCTGGAAGAGAATCCCGGATCGATCGGACTGCCGCCACAACTTTAGAAACTTCCCTTCCGTTTGGGCAAGCCAACCGGGGAGGCAGTGACTTGGGGATGACGTTGGTAACAGCCAAACTTTGGCTCCTGCTGGACGAGCCAGCAGGGGGCCACTCCGCTACGCTTGCTATTATTTGCCACGGCAACGCGTTCGAGCATTAGCCAACGCCATTCGTCGCTCAATTCCGCCGCATATTCCAGCACTTTCAGGGAAGTCGCGCCGTTTTTCGCATTTTCCGTGTAACAATCAGGAGGCTCACTCGGGTTTTAAGCAGGAGAAAGTTGATTGCACGGTCCAAAAACACGTCCGACACTCATTGGTAAATTGGCAGATCCAGCTTGCGAGCAAGCGTGGAATGAGTTCGCGCGTCTCTATCGCGACATCATTTATCGCGTGGCTCGAGCGCGTGGCCTGCAAGACGCTGATGCTGAAGATGTGACCCAGGATGTGTTTGGAATCGTCAGCCGGAAAGTCGAATCGTTTGATAACAAGGCAGCGGGTTCCTTTCGAGCTTGGCTACATAAGCTGGCTCGCGATGTCGCCGTTGATCGCTTGCGAAAACCTCGACTCGATATCGGTACGGGCGATTCAGCAGTAGGTCAAAAATTGCAGCAGGTCCCAGACACAGAAGAGACTGGGACGCTTTGGGACTTGGAAGTCAAGCGAGAGCAACTATTGCAAGCCTGCCAGCGGATCCGCGATCAATTCTCCGAACCTGTTTGGCAGTCATTTTGGTTGACAGCCATCGAACAACTATCCATCTCGGAAGCTGCCAAGCAACTGGGGAAAACCGAAGGGTCCGTTCGCGTCGACCGATGCCGCGTGATGTCCCGATTGAAGCAAGAGGTGCAGGCCGATGATCGCTCGTTTTCACTATGACCGCACTCAGTTGCAAGCGTTTCTCGACGACAGGCAAAGCGTCGATCCGCAGGAAATCCAGTCACACGTCGAGTCGTGCCCTGCCTGCCAAGCAGAACTGGAAACCTTGGCTCAATCTAACTTCGATTGGGAGCAGGCAACGCGACTTTTAAGCGAACCTGTCGTGAGACTGGCCGAGCGGCACGGCGAAGACGACCCGAAAGCCTTTACGAAGTCCGCGACTACGTTTCTCGAACCGACCGATCATCCTGATTCACTCGGTCGCTTTGCACGCTACGAAATCATGGAGTTACTCGGGCGGGGTGGAATGGGGATCGTCATGCGAGGCTTTGATACGTCGCTCAATCGACATTCGGCCATCAAAGTCCTGGCACCCGAATTAGCCAGCAGCGCTGCGGCTCGCAAGCGATTCTCGCGTGAAGCCAAAAGTGCGGCGGCGGTCGTACATCCTCACGTTGTACCCATTCAAACGGTCGATGAACACAACGGCTTGCCCTATTTGGTCATGCCCGTTGTCGAAGGCCAAAGCCTGCAACAGCGAGTCGACCGCAACGGCCCGATATCTGTGATCGAAACCGTGCGCATTGCCGCTCAAGTGGCTTCAGGCCTTCAAGCCGCCCATGAGCAGGGACTTGTTCATCGCGACATCAAACCTGCCAACGTCTTGCTGGAGAACGGCGTTGAGCGGGTCCAGATCACCGACTTTGGACTGGCGCGAGCGATCGATGATGCCAGTATGACTCGCAGCGGCGTGGTCACTGGTACGCCGCAGTACATGTCGCCCGAACAAGCTCACGGCGACACCATCGATCACCGCAGCGATTTGTTCAGCCTCGGCAGTTTGATCTACTTCATGCTCGCCGCCCGTTCGCCCTTCCGCGCCGAGACAACCATGGGCGTGCTCAATCGCATCGGTAACGATGAACCCCGCAGCCTCCGCAGCATCAACGCTGAGGTTCCTCAGTGGCTCGAACAGATTGTGATGAAGCTGCTTGCCAAGTCGCGCGACGATCGTTTTCAATCAGCGTCCGAAGTAGGCCAGTTGCTACAAGACTGGCACGCACATCTGCAGCAACCGGAGATAGTTAAGCGTCCCACTGAGCCGCACTGTGAGCCAACGGCGCTAGCCGCGGGTTCAAGAGGTGGTCTCACAAAATGGTTCATCGCCACCGCCGCGTTTGCATTCTTGGCATTCGCGGGAGTCCTGATCATTCTTGAAACCAACAAAGGCACGCTCACCATTCAGTGCGAAGCTGACGACGTTCCCATTCGAATCATGCAAGGCGACACAGTTGTTGAGCAGATGACCGTAACCAAAGGCGCTGATTCCGTTCGAATCGCCTCAGGAAAGTACCTTGTGGAGATCGACGGTGAGCACGATGGGCTCGTTGTACAGAACGATTCAGTTTTAGTGACTCGTGGCGGCAATAACATCGTCAGAGTCATACGAACTAATAGGACGCCAGATGCAACAGGTAAGACGCTTCTAAAGCAAGTTTTCTCCCCGATGGATGGAATAGTGAAGGAGGTCATAGTCCGCCACGATTCAATCGTTGCGAAAGGTGAGATACTCTTAAAGATAAGCAACAGTGAACTTTCAGCTCAGCTCCAATTCAAGCAGCGTAAGATCGACGAACTGCTCAAAGAATTGACCTCTGGTTCGAATCTTCAGCCGCCAGCCTTGGAACTTGAGAAAAGTCGACTCAATCTACGCATAGCGGAACTGAAGACTGAGCAACAACGATTGAAAGCACGGGAGGCTGCGCTCGAGCTAAAATCCCCGGTCGCAGGACGGGTGCGAATAAGGGACGTTGACGAACTGCTCAGTAATCGAAACGTGCTGCGCGGGCAAATCCTCATGGAAATTGAAGTTGACGACAAGGCAGCTGAATTGGTCGAAACGCCACAATCACCGCAACAAGCGACTGTAAGTGACTTCGACACTAATCATTCAAGAGATTTAAACGGATTCTTGATTGCTTGTGTGACCGAGATTAAAAAGACTGCCAATTTCAGCAGTATTGATGCTGCCATTTGAGGTCTTGGGAACTAGGTTTTGGGACGGGCGCATAGAGGTACGCAGCTCGACGCGGTGTTTTTCGCGGAGTTTGAGTGGAGTGGCGT
>JBBQRC010000316.1:0-6445 GCA_038215215.1 Pirellulales bacterium | reverse complement strand
GACTCGACGCTATCGACCATGGCGGCCGCATGCTGCTGCGCAAAATCGTAGCCCGTGCGTGGTGTGGGGTTCGCATCCGCTCCGCAACCAATCACCGGTAGGAACACAGCGCTCGCGTGAATCTGCTCGAGTCGACTGGCGGAGAGCCCCGCCCAGTCGCCGCTGACTTGGTTGAACTCGGGGCCCATTGTCGTGCAGTGGCAAGCATACATGTAAGCCGCGCCGAGCACCTGTTCATCGGGACTTTTGCAAATCAGCACTCGAACGTGGCGATCAACCGATCCCTCCGGCGTTTCGCCAAAATTGGCCCACTTGCCGTCGCGGATCACCCTCCGCTGAATCGCAAAATCTGCTGAGCTCAATGCAAAGCTGAGTTTGGCCGGTCGACGCGCTGCCATGGCCTGTGCAACTGCTTGCTTGATTTGCGAGGTGACGAAATCGGTATATCGCTCAGTTGCAGTTGCTTGTTCATCGCTAAGCGGCTCGCGGTACAGATTGTTTAGTCCACCGTGCAGATGGGGTGCGGTGTGCGAGTGGGTGCTACAGAGAACGATGGCGGAGCGTGGAATCTGATATGTCTCCTCGGCCCAGCTCGAGACCTCTGATGTCATGCCCGCTGTCACGGCAATGCTGTCGAACGATACCAGCATTGTGATTGACGAATCAGCTTGACCGGTACGCTGGAGTACCATTGCGCGGGCGGCCAGCGGATCGGCCACTGCCGTGAAGGGCTCCGAACGCGTGGCGTATCCGCT
The DNA here is from genome assembly GCA_038215215.1 of Pirellulales bacterium. Lineage (GTDB taxonomy): Bacteria > Planctomycetota > Planctomycetia > Pirellulales > Pirellulaceae > Aureliella. The sequence goes on along the minus strand of JBBQRC010000316.1, from coordinate 5,690 downwards.
CAAGCGAATCGGTTCGGTGGGAGTGATATCCAGCTTGGCAAATCCCGCCTGCCAGTCTTGGCCGCTGGTTACCGAAATGCCCATAAAGCTGGTATTGATCAGCAGAAAACACCAGCGAAGACAGTGGGTGACCAGCCACCGATTTGAAACACCCGGCACAAATTTTCGGACCATAACGGAGTCCTGATGGTTGGGAATAAGGTAACTGGTGAGTACCACACGCGGCCGCGTCTGTGCGGCCAAACCGCTTCATGGCGTTGCCAAGACACGGTCAGCTTATGATAACCGCAATGAGCAGCATTCGCATTCGTGTGCATTCCCTATAACGTGCAGAAACTTGTTTTGAGAGGACGCCTTACGACCGCGTACAATTAACATCTGCGTTGACCGCTATATCCAATCGACCTGGGCACCACTGATTATGTTTAGCGATGTATTCATCGATCATCGAGTTGTAGTTGAAGAAGATATCGACGCGTTACAGCATGTTAACAATCTCCAATACCTGCGCTGGACCCTGAGATCGGCGGTCGAGCACTCGCGACACGTTGGCTGGTCGCCGGAGCGGTATCGCGAACTCGGCTCTGGCTGGATCGTCCGTGCCCACAAGATCACCTACAAAATGCCCGCATTGCTCGGTGATGAAGTGGAGATACGGACTTGGATTGACGCTGTGGAACGCGTGTCGTCGCTGCGTAAATATCAGATCATGCGTCGCTCGGACGGTCGTAGCTTTGCCCTAGCTGAGACACAGTGGGTGTTCGTGGATTTTGCGACGTTAAAACCTGCGGCCATACCCGAAGCAGTGCGTACCGCGTTTGCCAAATGATGCCCGTGACACGGTTTTACTCGCTGACGCGTCGGGTTACCAAGTTAGTGACATTCGCGTCTGTCCGATACCGCGAAAACCGCGGCCTAGCGGCCCGCGGCTGATGAGGGTTCGATAATTCAGTTGAAAACGGTCGCTTGATGGCTTCTTCGCCGTGGAGGCAGCGTGCGTTAGCTGTCCGCCATTTCGGTTTCCGCGTCCGCCGTTTCGTCGGCGGCTGGAAGGCCTTCGGGACCAGTATAACCGCCAGCAGCCATGATCAATTCCTTGATCTCGGCTGCGATATCCTTGTTTTCCAACAAGAAAACACGAGCTTTCTCCTTGCCTTGCCCCAAATATGTTTCGTTGTACTTGAACCAAGCCCCGCTGCGGCTGACGATCTTGTGAAGCATACCGACATCAAGCAAATCCCCCTCGTAGCTGATCCCCGAGCTATGCATCATGTCGAATTCGGCAATTCGGAATGGAGGAGCCACCTTGTTCTTGACGATCTTGCACCGCACGCGTTGGCCAACAACTTCCTCACCATCTTTCAGGCTGCCAATCCTCCGCACATCGATACGGCAAGAGGAATAGAATTTCAGCGCGCGACCACCCGGTGTTGTCTCTGGACTGCCGAACATCACGCCAATCTTCTCGCGAATTTGGTTGATGAAGATCACCACCGTCTTGCTCTTGGCAATCGCACCCGTTAATTTCCGCATCGACTGGCTCATCAATCGTGCTTGCAACCCCACGTGTGACTGACCAATTTCGCCGTCGAGTTCCTGCTTGGGAACCAATGCCGCCACGGAGTCAATGACAATCACATCAACAGCGTTGCTCTTGATCAAGTGTTCAGTGATCTGCATGGCCTCTTCACCACTTCCAGGCTGCGAAACCAGCATGGTGTCGAGTTCAAGACCGATTTTCTTACCCCAGGTGGGATCAAAGGCATGCTCTGCATCGATGATGGCAGCGATCCCACCATTCTTCTGAGCCTCAGCACAAATGTGCAGTGCCAACGTGGTCTTGCCGCTCGATTCTGGTCCAAAAATTTCAATGATGCGGCCACGCGGTACCCCCAGCCCCCCGAGGGCCATGTCGAGCGACAGACTTCCGGTCTGCACGCCGTCGATTTTCAGTAACCCCTCGCCCCCCAGCGGCATGATCGAACCTTCTCCGAACTGTTTCTCGATCTGAGCTAGCGTGGTCCGCAATCCCGGCTCGCGCTTGTAGACCGCTTCCATGCCCGTTGGTCCGTCGCCTGAACCTTTTTTCGACGCGCCGTTATTTGCTGGTTTCTTTTTTGCCATTTTCTTGCTCGCAATCGTAACCATTTCCCTGGAACTCCGACCAAAAAGGTGCCTGAACTACAACAGCTCGAATCGCGAAAGTTGATTGTCGCCAGCCAAGCCAAGCCGTCCGTCAGCATCACCATTCAGTAGGTACTTGCACCCACTGGGATACTAGCCGATTCGTGAGGGGCTGACAACTAACCGCGACACAATTACTATCGCGGGCGGTTGGACACCTTTGGTCCTGAAGAGCTGAAATTCCAAAAAATTTACAAAGTCAGCGTCATTCGGGTGTCGACCCCCGTTATCGAGGCAGATGCGGGCATTACAGCGAGGCTGAGCAGTGAGCCTAACAGCGAAGCTCAGCGGAGGAACCAGGGCGAGTGAAGAAGCACAGTCCACAGAGACTGCAGTACAGAATGATCCAATGCCTCACGTACGGCTTGGTTTGGACCGCTAGGGGAGCTATCCAGCGGGAAAGCAGTGCCGGGCAGATGCAAAAAAATCGCGGCCGTGTGGCCGCGATGTTTTATCGGATCGTCTGCTGCATGAGCAACGGACTATTCGCTAGCGGCGACAGGCGCCACCGCGACACCGCGTGTCTTGCTCTTGATACGTGCCAGCGCCGCCTGCTGCTGCTCAGCGTGGGTACCATTGGTGCCATATTTCTTGATAAGAATAGCTACTTTGTCCGTTGGCAGTGCACCCACGCTCATCCAATAATCGATCCGCTCACCCTTGAGGATGGCTCGGGCGTCAGTGTCTTTAACCATCGGATCGTAATAACCAAGCTCTTCGATGACCTTGCCGTCACGGGGACGACGCGCATCAACGGCACAGAGGCGATAAAAAGGACGTGCTTTGCGTCCCATCATTTTCATGCGAATACGAACTGCCACAACATTCTCCTGCAGGTCTCTATCCAGCGATCCGCTTCAAGTAGGCCAAAAAAGGCCCGAAATCTCGAAAGCGGAACGCGACAATCTATCTGTTTAAGCGTACATCACGCCCGAATTGCTACGCGGACGCGTCTTTATATCGCAAAAACGGCTCGCTGGGGAGTCGACATTTTTGAATTTGTCACTTGTTTTTCCGCTTCATTTGCCGCAACTGCCGATCGCGATCCCTCTGCATCCGCTCGCGTTCCTTCGGCGATAACCGCTTACCAGTCGATTTCTTTGTCTTTATGCCCCCCATGCTGGGGTCGTTGAGCATGCTTTGCTTCATTTGCTCCATCATCTGCATGCGATCCTTCATGCCGGTTCCAGCGGCCATCTGCATCATGGGAGCCATGATGGAGAACTGCTTGATCAAGCCGTTGACGGCTTGAGCTGCCACCCCTGCCCCCTTCGCGATCCGCGTCCGCCGCGGCATGTCAATGACTTTGGGATTGCGGCGTTCCGCTGGGGTCATCGAATCGATCATACCCAACATCCGCTTGACTTCACCGTCGGTGTCGGTGCCGTTCATCAGCTTCTTCATGTCACCCATGCCCGGAAGCAATCCGAGCATCTTTTGCATGAGTCCTGGTTTGGCGATCTTCTCCAGCACGCTCCGGAAGTCCTCGAGCGTGAATTGGCCAGCCGCCATCCGCTCTTCGAGCTTCTCGCGCTCTTTGTCGTCGATCATGCGGTGCGCTTCGCGAGCGACCTCGACGATGTCACCCATCTCCAAAATTCGACTGGCCATACCCTCCGGTCGGAAGGGCTCCAAAGCATCCAGGTGCTCGCCGGTCCCGATGAACTTGATGGGAACTTTGGTTACGTGCTTGACGCTCAGTAGCGCTCCGCCACGAGCGTCGCCGTCCAGCTTCGTCATAATGACGCCGTCGAGCTCCAGCGATTCGTTGAACGCGGAGGCGGAGTTGACAGCGTCCTGGCCCGTCATGCCATCGACCACCAAATAAACCTGGTCTGGACTTACCTTGCGGTCAATATCGGCCAATTGACGCATCAAATCAGCATCGATGGCCAAGCGGCCGGCAGTGTCCAAAATGACTACTGAAGCACCTTGCTCCTTGGCCTTGGCGACACCATCTCGGCAAACTTTGACAGGATCCTGCGAGCCGAGTTCGCTGTAGACCGGCACATCCAATTGGCGTCCAATAACATGCAGTTGCTCGATGGCGGCCGGACGTTGCAAGTCGGCCGCAACCAAAAATGGTTTGATTTTTTGCTCCTTGAGCAACTGAGCCAACTTGCCGCAGGTTGTCGTCTTGCCGGACCCCTGTAAGCCACACAGCATGAGGATGGTAATGCCATCCTTTTTCAACGGAATTGCCACGTCGACAGGGCCGAGGATGGCGACCAGTTGCTCGTAGACTATACGAATCAATTCTTCTTGCGGCTTCAGCGATAACAGTACTTTCTGGCCAACGGCACGCTCCGTGACATGCCCCATGAAGTCCTGGATGACTGAGTAGCTTACGTCAGCCTCGATCATCGCTTGCTCGACCAGTTGCAAACCGTCGCGCATGTTCGCTTCGGTCAACTTGCCTTTGCCGCGGAGAGACTTGAAGGCGGATTGCAGGCCTTCTTGCAGAGATTCGAACATGGTTGACCGTTCAGTGTAAAAAAGCGACGTTGTCACCGCCGAGAGCCCAAATGGTTTTCAGATTGAGATTCTAAAGGCGGGGGACCAAAACTGGCAATCCGGAATGGTTAAATGCGGCCGAATTAGACTTGGTTGCCTCAACCTGCGCACAAACCCGCTCACAACGCGTCTGGTATTTTCGAGGCCGCGGTTTACGATAAAGAGCTTAAGTTGCCTGGTCCGCAAGTTCACTAGGCCCGCGCTCCTCTCCCACCTCAGCAAACCCTACCAAGATTGATAAAGATGACTCGACAACTCTGTTGGCCGCTGGTTTTTTTGGCGACCACTTTACCAACCCTGTCGTCCCTTGCGCACGCCGACGATCCTATTGCTGCCCTGCAAACTGCCGCGGTCACAACAAATAAAGCAAGCTGGGGGCATTGGGGGCCTAATCCAGATAAGTATTCGAGCTGGACGTCACACAGCAATCGGCTGATCCCCATCTATACGTTTGGAGGTGAGCTGAGCCGCGTCACAGGAGCTAACAGTGTTTATCGCGACGCGGCGGCATTGCAAAAGCTCTACGGCTACATGCCCACGCAGACGCTAAATCCACAAGCCGATTACTGCGACCAAACCGATGTCTATCGACTGCAAAAATGGGCCGCCGAGTCGGGCAAGCAACGCATCGTGCTGTTCGTGTTCGACGGGATGGATTGGCAGACGACCCGAGCGGCCGCAATCGCTCGATCCCACGCAGTCAGTTACGAAACTGGACGCGGCACCGGACTCGCATTTCAGGATTACCGCGGTGCTCCCAGCGACTATGGTTATTTCGTTACCAGCCCGCACAACGAAGGGACAAACACCGACGTCAACCTGCAGAGGGTGGCCAATCCTGGCGGGAAACTGCTAGGAGGTTACAACGCTGAACTGTGTGGCCCAGCCCCCTGGGGACCCATCGCAGACACCAAGTACCCCATAGGCACCAGCGACGCGCTCAAGCACGCGTACACCGATTCCGCTTCCTCAGCCACTTCGATGACCTGCGG
>JBBQRC010000315.1:0-6447 GCA_038215215.1 Pirellulales bacterium | reverse complement strand
TACGCACTTATCCTCGGAAGCTGTGGCACAAGTCGCGCAGTCGCTGAGTCAACCGTTGACGCAAATTGAATCGACCGCACAAAGCAAGCCCGCCTTGACCTATCCTGTCATCGTTCGCGAGCCATCCGGGCCACCGCGTATTGAGCTGGCCGGAGTGGACCCGCAAGGTCGATCGGGCACAGTCGCTTGCTCGACGTGCCACGCAGTTCGCAAACCGAATGTCGAAAATGTCTCCGCCGCAACGCTTGACGAGTTCCATCAAGGCATGACATTCAATCATGGCAAACTTGCTTGTTACGCCTGCCACAACCCCCTCGAATCGGACTCGCTTCACTTAGCTGACGGAACTGCCGTTGCTTACAAAAATGTGATGACGCTTTGCTCACAGTGTCACGGCGCGCAAGCCACCGCGTTCGCCCATGGTGCGCATGGTGGCATGAACGGACATTGGGACTTGACTCGCGGACCGCAAACGAAAAACAACTGCATCGACTGTCACGATCCTCATGAGCCAAAATATCCCAAGATGATCGTCGGCTTCAAACCGATCGACCGCTTCAACGAACCCTCTGAAGACACCCACAAGACCGATGGAGCGGACGCGCATGACGACCACTGAATCCGGCTCCTCGAATCCTCCCAGCACCGACCGCTCGTTGCCGGTCATTCAAAACTTCACGCGACGTGCAGCCGTCAAAGGCGGTTTCGCAACCCTGGGTGCCGCTGCGTTTGTGGCGGCTGTGTCCCCGCTGCGGCAAGCGGCCAAAGGTAAATCGGCCGCTGAGTTCATGCAGCAGCACTACACAGAGCTTTCTCCGGCCCAAAAGGCAGACGTGATAGCGCGTTTAGAAGCCGAAACGAAAGAGAACTACGGGGCGGATGTCACGATCGCAGATGACCGACCGATTCCCGGCACGAAGTTTGTCTACGCCATCAACTTGAGCGTATGCAACGGCAATGGCAAATGTGTCGAAGCCTGCCACAAAGAAAACAACCACGACCGCGATACGAACCAGTCATACATACGTGTTCTCGAAATGCCTAAGGGCACGTTTGACATGGCACAAGGTTCGACGACGTATTCTGGCGCTGTGCCGAAAGACGACAAGTTTTACCTGCCCGTCCAGTGCCAGCAGTGCGACGAGCCGCCGTGCGTCGACGTCTGTCCGGTCAAAGCGACTTGGAAGGAAGCAGATGGCGTCGTGGTCGTTGACTACAACTGGTGCATTGGTTGCAGATACTGCGAAGCCGCTTGCCCATATCATGCGAGGCGTTTCAACTGGAAGAGGCCCGAAATTCCCGTTGAGGAAATCAACCCCGACCAAAGTTATCTCAGCAACCGAATTCGCCCTGTTGGCGTCGTTGAAAAATGCACGTATTGTCTGCACCGCACACGCCGCGGAAAGTTGCCGGCTTGCTTGGAAGCCTGTCCAACCGGTGCGCGTGTATTCGGCAATATTCTCGATCCGAATTCCAGCATCCGCTGGATCCTCGAAAACAAACGCGTCTACATCCTGAAAGAGGAACTCGGTACGAAGCCGGCCTTCTTTTATTACTTCGACTAAATCAAACCATTGGCCCATGTTGAACTAACCGACGGCTCCCGTGCGAACCGGCGGCGAACACGATTGGGCCATTCACGTTCGGGCCATCAAGGTACTCGCATGAGCAGCATCCCCGCCACTGAGTCACACATCACGAGCTATCCGAGGTTTATCGGACGATCTCTGTGGATGGCAACGGATGGATCGTTTGCGTTCTACGCCTGGATGACAATGCTGACCGCGATGTTTTTGGTTGGTGCAAACGCTTGGGCTAATCAAGTTGCAGGTGGTATGATCGGTACCAATATGACCGACCAGGTGAGTTGGGGTTTGTACATTGCGAACTTCACTTTTTGCGTTGGTCTGGCTGCCGGTGGAGTGATGATGGTCATTCCCGCTTATCTTTACGATGACGAAGACATGCACAAGGTCGTCATCATTGGCGAGGCCGTTGCCATTGCGGCGATCATCATGTGCATCATGAGTGTTGTCGCAGATCTTGGCCGACCCGATCGATTCTGGCACATGATTCCTGGAATTGGCAAATTCAATTGGCCAATCTCTATGTTGACATGGGACATCATCGTGCTGAATGGATACCTGCTCATCAACCTTCACGTGGTTGGGTACCTCCTGTATATGCGTTATCTCGGCAGGAAGCCGAACCCTCGGTGGTACTTGCCGTTTGTGTTCGTGTCGATCTTCTGGGCAATCAGTATCCATACGGTTACCGCATTTTTGTATTGTGGCCTCGGTGGTCGGCCATTTTGGAACACTGCACTATTAGCTCCACGCTTCCTAGCATCCGCCTTCGTCAGTGGCCCCGCCTTTATCATACTTGCCATGCGCGTTCTGCGTATTACGATGGGTTACGTGGCTCCCACCGGTCCGGCGCGTACACTCATTCAGATCATCCGGGTCGCCATGGTGGTGAATTTGGTGATGTTATTAAGTGAGATTTTTACGTTGTTCTACACGGGCAGTTCGCATGCGGCGGCCGCCAACTATCTGTTCTTCGGAGAACACGGCAAATATGGCTTAGTGCCCTGGATATGGACTGCCATCGCGATGAATCTGCTCGGTGCCGTCTTATTCTTTACGAATGCCGCGCTGGAACGGGGCTCTGTACGAATACTTGCATGCGTGCTTGTGATTGGCGGAATCTGGATTGAAAAGGGCATGGGTTTAATCATTCCCGGTTTCATACCCTCGACTCTCCACGAGATCGTTGAATACTCACCTAGCTTGCTTGAGTGGAAGGTGCTGGTGGGTAGTTGGGCGTTGGGGCTGATGATCTTGACAATTTCACTCAAGTTGATCGCGAATGTATATCTCGGCCGCTTGGAACACCAATCGTAAGTGGACAAACCCCGCCTGACAGCAAAAGATGAGCGGGCGTTTGATTCCAGTTCCAATAGCAAACCGACTTAAAACCGTGCTTAGTATTGCGTGTGAAAGAAGTCGGCATCACCGTTGAACGCCACGCCGGGAGTTTCTTAGTAGCTGCCTGCGTCGAAAGGCGCATAGCCAATCAAGACGCTGTGACGAGGATTCATATCAACCGTCCACAGAAAATCAATCTCCTGCCCAAGTTCCTTGCTGACAGCCTTGTGCCTGCTCTGTAGGGAGTCATGACAACGCTGCAGGGAGTCGTGGCTTGCTTCAGTTGCGATTGTGTCTAGCGCCCGAAATCTGGCTGAACCGCGTCGATTGGGCACAGGGATTGCTCCGCCGACTTGCTGTTAACCGATAATGCCGCGTGCGGTTAATTCCTGTTCGGGTTCCAGTTCATTTTTTCCGAGGCGTTTCATGGACGTTCGAGACAAACTAACGGTCTTAGCGGACGCTGCGAAGTACGATGCGTCCTGCGCGAGCAGCGGATCGAAGAAGACGCGTGAAGGCAGCCAAATTGGGTCGACTGAGGGGATGGGTATCTGTCATTCCTACACCCCGGACGGACGCTGCATTTCGCTCTTGAAGATTCTGCTGACGAATTACTGCATCTACGACTGTCAGTACTGCGTCAATCGTATCTCCAGTGATACGCCGCGGGCCAGGTTCACGGTCGAAGAAGTCGTTTCGCTGACGATGGAGTTTTATAAGCGCAACTACATCGAAGGACTGTTCCTGAGTTCAGGCATCATTCAAAACTCGGACTACACGATGGAGCAGCTTATCGCAGTCGCCAAGTCACTGCGGGAAACGCATCGTTACGGCGGTTACATCCATCTCAAGACGATCCCGAACGCTTCGCAAGCATTGATCGACGAAGCAGGCCGGTGGGCGGATCGGCTAAGCGTCAATATTGAGTTACCCACCGAGGGTGATCTTCATAAGCTGGCACCGGAAAAAAAGAAGCCGCAAATCGTTGACGCGATGAGCGGTATTCGCGACAAGATTAACGAAACCAAACACGAGACCAAAGCTGGCTTCAAGCCGCCCATGTTCGCGCCCGCCGGTCAGAGCACTCAGATGATCGTGGGAGCGACGTCGACACCAGATGTTGAAATTTTGAAGACGGCGTCGGAGTTGTACACGGGCCAAGGATTGCGCCGGGTTTACTATTCAGCCTATAGTCCAATCCCGCACGCGGACGCGCGATTGCCCGGACTGGCCCCGCCACTCGTCCGTGAGCATCGACTCTATCAGGCCGATTGGTTGATTCGATTCTATGGGTTCGACGCAACCGAAATCGTGGCGGAAGCGGATCAGAATTTGTCGCTTGACATAGATCCCAAGTTGGCGTGGGCGCTCGCGAACCGTCATTTCTTTCCCGTCGATGTGAATCGGGCCAGTCGCGAAGAATTGCTCCGTGTCCCTGGCATCGGCGTCAGAAACGTCAAACGTCTGCTTGAAACTCGAGGTTACCAATCGATTCGTATTGCCGACTTGAAAAAATTACGTGTCGCCTGGAACCGCACGAAATTGTTTGTCGTGACGGCCGATCATAATCCCAGCCTGGTCAATCTTGACAAAGTCGACTTGCTTGGGAAAGTCAAACCGAAGAGTCAGCAGTTGATGCTTTTCGACACCGCCCAGTCAGCTCTCAACGGAGAGGTGTAGAGTGACCGATTTCGCTGAAGTTGAAACCTTTGAGCAGTGGCGTGACGCTGCCCGAAAGTTGCTGTCGTTGGAAACCGCCCCTGCGGATGTTCACTTTTCGAGCGACTCGTTGCAGGCGTCGCTCTTTAATGTTGTGCCGGTGCAGGCTCTGACATCCGCCGGTACTGCGACCTACTCAGTACCGCTGCAGTTTCTCGAGCTGGCACGTCAAGTTGCCTGTCATCGTCGAGGCGATCGTTGGCACTTGCTTTATCGAGTCTTATGGCGGCTGACACACGGCGAATCCCATGTATTAAAAATGATTACCGATGACGATATCTACTCGCTTTACGAACTGCAAAAATCGGTCAGTCGAGACGTCCATAAGATGAAAGCGTTTGTGCGATTTCGGAAAGTGGAAGATCCTTCGGGGCGCGACGTTTTCATCGCCTGGCATCGTCCCGATCATCGTATCGTCCGCTTGGCCGCTCCCTTCTTTGCTCGTCGTTTCCGAGCGATGGACTGGACGATCCTGACGCCCGACGAATCGGTGACTTGGGATCAACGGGAACTAGCTTACGGGCCGGGCGCAACGGCAGCGGACGCACCCGACGGGGACTCACTCGAAGAACTATGGAAAACGTATTACGCCTCTATCTTCAATCCGGCGCGGGTTAAAGTCGCCATGATGAAGCGGGAATTGCCGGTTCGATATTGGGCAACGATGCCGGAGACCGAATTAATCGAAAGCTTCTTGCAGCAGGCTCCGTCTCGCGTTGAAAATATGATTGCTAAACACGAAGGTTTCGCGGAAACGGCTGCTTACTTTATGCCTGCTCACAAAGACGCAGGGCCATTTGATATCGCTTCACTGCGGCAGGCCGCTGCGTGTTGCCAAGCTTGCGACTTACACCAGCACGCGACGCAGACGGTCTTCGGTGTGGGACCAGCGACCGCTCGCGTGGTGATCGTCGGGGAGCAGCCGGGCGATCGGGAAGACATCGAAGGCCAGCCGTTCGTCGGACCGGCTGGCGTGTTGCTCAATCAACTACTCGATCAGTCGGGGATCGGTCGCGGCGAAGTTTACATCACGAATGCCGTAAAACATTTCAAATTCGTTGAGCAAGGGAAACACCGTTTGCATAAGAAGCCAAACTCACGCGAAATCTATGCGTGCCGACCGTGGTTGGAGGCCGAGCTGCGTGTGATCGAGCCGGAAGTGCTAGTTTGTCTCGGGGCGACGGCGGCTCAAGCGATCTTTGGCAGAGACTTTCGTATCACGGTCGGGCGAGGCAAAGTTCAAGCCACCGAGTGGTGCCCACGTACGGTCGCAACGTGGCATCCCGCGGCCATTCTGCGTGCGCAAGACGGGCGGCGACAAACGGAAATGAAACAGCAGTGCATTGACGATTTGCGAGCCGCAGTAACATGAACGCAATGGACGACCTACTCCGCGTGACACCCATCGGGCTGTACTGCCAAGCGGGTGATTTCTATGTTGACCCGAACCGGCCTGTGCCTCGCGCCGTCGTCACTCATGCGCATGCGGATCATGCTCGCTGGGGTTGTCGCCATTACTTGGCCGCCCGCACCAGCGAACATTTACTGCGGATGCGCATGAACGATGACGCCGAGTTTCAATTTTTACCTTACGGCGAATCCCTGACGATCGGTGGTGTTGACGTTAGCTTTCATCCGGCTGGGCACATGCTCGGGTCCGCACAAGTTCGACTCGAGCGCAAGGGTCGCATCGCGGTCGTGACGGGTGATTACAAACTGGGTTACAACCCGACGTGCGATCCATGGCAGCCGGTCCGTTGCCATTTACTGGTGACCGAATCGACGTTTGGATTGCCTATTT
>JBBQRC010000314.1:0-6455 GCA_038215215.1 Pirellulales bacterium | reverse complement strand
AGAGCCTGCGCGAAGCAGTCACCAAGTTGGCACTCGACCCCATCTCGCAGGCATTAATCGACGTGCTTCCTCGCGCCGTGGAAATAACCGTCGAGCAAAACATGTTTTACTCCGAAAAGGAAATCGAGCAATCGAAGCAATTGCTCGATTTGGCCGAACGTCGCCTGCAGCTGGCCACCCAGGGGAAACGCGAGACAGACTTGCTGGGCCTGAATAATCAGGCCTCCGCGGACAAGCCACAGTTGGTGGTGGGGGGTTATCGCTCGCGGATCGATGGTTCGATCCAGCCCTACGGCCTAGTCGTTCCCGCAGGCTGGCAACAGGATCGCCAACAACCGCTACGTCTGGACGTTTGGCTTCACGGTCGGGGTGAAAAAGTAAGTGAAGCCGCCTTCCTTAACCAACGACTGAACCAGAGTGGTGAGTTCACGCCGCCGCAGACTTTGGTGCTGCATCCCTACGGTCGCTATTGCAACGCCTTCAAGTTCGCTGGGGAAATCGATATTCTGGAAGCCATCGAGAGTGTCAAACAACTCTTCCCGGTCGACGACAAGCGGGTCGCTATTCGTGGTTTTTCGATGGGTGGAGCAGGCTGTTGGCAGATGGCCGTCCACTACCCGCAACTTTGGGCGGCCGCCAATCCAGGGGCTGGCTTTTGCGAAACGATGGAGTTCCTGCAGATCTTTCAAAAGGAGTCCTTCCAGCCGACCGATTACCAGCGGAATCTCTTGCATTGGTATGACTGCCCCGATTGGACCAACAACCTGCGACAGGTACCTACAGTGGCTTACAGCGGCGAGGTCGATAATCAGAAGCAAGCTGCCGATGTAATGGCGGCGGCATTCAAGTTGCGAGGTATGGAATTACCTCATATTATTGGTCCCAACACCGCTCACAAAATTCTTGCCGAGTCCAAGCCGCAAATTCAAAACTTGCTGGATGCAGCGCTCGTCCGCGGCCGGACAGCTATTCCGCGCGTCATTGACCTAACGACCTACATGTTGCGGTACCACGAACTTGGCTGGTTGAGCATTGAAGGACTCGACAAACATTGGGACGAGGCACATGTGCATGCTGAACTGGACCAACAAGCGATCTCGTTACAGACCGGGAACGTTTCTCGCATCAAGCTTCAATTCCCAATGGGAGAGATTCCATTTGACCTACAGCAGCCTGTGCGTCTTCGAGCGGATTCGCAAGCATTAACAGTTAGCCCAAGGGAAGTTGCAAGTGATTGGATCTGCTGGTTGATCAAAGATCAGCGTGGCTTGTGGAAAGTGGCTGACTCTGCGGAGATCGCCGCCGATCAATTGGTCAAGCGTCCAGGTCTGTGCGGCCCGATTGACGACGCGTTCATGGATGCGTTTATTTTCGTACCACCTATGACTTTGGAGTCCGAGAAAGATTCTTGGTACGCCCAGGAGTATCAGCATGCCACGCGGGAATGGCGGCGGCATTTCCGTGGCGACGTGGTGGCCAAAGCAGCCACCGAGGTGACTGCGGAGGACCTGGCCGCACATAACCTAGTGCTCTTCGGCACGCCGACCACCAACCCGCTGATCGCCAAAATCATCGATCGTTTGCCGCTCCAGTGGTCGGCGAGCACACTCAAGGTGGGCGGTGCGGAGTACGCCGCGGGCAGCCACGCCCCGCTGCTGATTTTCCCCAATCCGTTGAACCCGAAGCGTTACGTCGTGCTCAATAGCGGCGTTACTTTTCGCGAGTATGCCTATTTGAACAATGCGAGGCAAATTGCCATGTTGCCCGACTGGGCCGTGGTGGACACAACGTCCGGCGCCAATTTTGTAGATCCCGGTAAGGTGGTCGCCGCCGGCTTTTTTGACGAACAATGGCGCTAGCGCATGGGCACTCACTTTGTGAACCGAAAGCGCTAGTTTCGGGCCGAACGGGCTCAATATGCCTTCAGAACTGAGGCCCACGGCTAGCGCCTGAGGTTCACCTTTAACGCATAATGAGTGGCGTTGGCGTTGGCCGCAGCGATCTATCTGAACTATGCGAATGTGGAGAGAGGTTTTTAAGTGATTGTTCGATTTCGAGTAGACGAGAGACTGCCACCACCAGCCCGGACGGTGGTAAGTGTGGTTCAAGCCGCGCTAAAGGTACAACGTTCCATCGCGGAAGGGTTAATACACGAAGGGGCAGTGCGCAACCGCGGCCGAATACTCTCGCAGACACATTTTAAATTGGATGTCGGCGACGAGTTGGAGATTGACTATGCGCCGCAGCCCAAAGCCACCCCCAAAAAGAAAGACATTTCCCGCGCGGCCCAATTTGAGGTGATCCACGATGACGAATTCGTGATCGTTGTTAATAAGCCGGCTTATTTGCTGACCGTGCCGACTCCCAAACGCGAATCGAACACACTGCAGGCGAAGGTTCGCAATTGGCTGAAAAACAATCAATCGGAGGCCCAAGCGATTTGCGTTCACCGGCTCGATCGCGGCGTTTCCGGATTGTTGGTCTTCGCCAAAAATTATGACGTGGCGGATCAACTGCGCTCCCAATTTGCCGCCCGTAAACCGGAGCGGCGTTATGCCGCGATCGTGCAAGGGCAACTACTCCAGTCGGAAGGGACGTTCCGCTCGTACCTCGCGACTGACGAATCACTCAGTCGGCATTCGGTGACGAACCCCGAAGCGGGCGAGTTGGCCATCACGCACTACAAAGTCAGGGAGAAGTGGAGCGACACAACCTTGGTCGAAGTCACGCTGGAAACGGGTCGACGCAACCAAATCCGCGTCCATTTTGCCGAAGCGGGCCATCCGGTTTTAGGTGATCCAAGGTATCGATCAGGAGAAGCGGCGCACCGTTGGTGGCCCTTCAAACGGCTGGCCCTACATGCTGAAACGTTAGGTTTGACCCACCCAGATACGGGCGAACCACTCCGTTTTAGTTGTCCCTGGCCCCAGGAATTTCGAGACTTTCGCCGCCGAGCCGCACGCACCGGCTCGAATTAACGAACTTGTGCAAATCAATTTCAGCAGCGATAATGAAGGTCCCGCCTCGAAATTGACCACCCACCTTCGGTCGAAAGCTAATGGACTCAAGAATCGCCTTCCGCTTCGCTGTTCGACTTCCTTTTCAGTACGATCCTGTTCAATACGTTCAATGGGCTTGCCTGGCCTTGATGGCGATGGTTGCGACCTCGCTTTCCGTTCAGGCAGAGCCACCCCAGCCCGACACGCTCGAGTTTTTTCAGCAGCAGGTCGAGCCACTGTTGAAATCGGCCTGTTACGAATGCCATTCCCATGCCACAGGCGAAGCGAATGGCAAGCTCATGGTCGATTCTATGGCGGCCCTCATTGACGGTGGAACGCGTGGTGCGGCGGTCAAACCGGGGCATCCGGAAGAGAGCTGGCTGTGGAAAGCCCTGACCTACGACGACACCGAGTTGCAGATGCCGCCGGACGGGAAATTGCCAGCTGAGCAAATCGAATTGTTGCGCGTTTGGATCGCGGCGGGTGCGGTATCGCCAAAATCCGACAGTGTCGCCAAGAAGGCCATGAGCACCGCTGAGATTGCAGAAAATCATTGGTCTTATCAACTTCCCAAACCCACGTTTGCTGGTGCAGCAGGAGCGATGAACGCACACATCGATGCGATCATCCAGTCCAAACTGGCGGACGGTGGGCTCGGCTTATCGCCCCCTGCAGACCGCGGCACGCTATTGCGGCGACTCTATTACGACTTAAGCGGCTTACCTCCGACCAGCGCCCAGGTGAGTCACTTCGTAGACAGCCCGCTTGGGCCAGAGAGTTTAATTCGCGACGTGGTGGACCAGTTGCTGGCGTCGCCGCGATTTGGCGAACGCTGGGCCCGCTACTGGATGGACCTGGCGCGCTACGCGGACACTAAAGGTTATGTTTTTCAAGAGAACCGTGAGTATCCCGAAGCCTATCGTTATCGCGATTGGTTGGTAACCGCCTTCAACGATGACATGCCGTACGCGGAGTTCATTCAAAAGCAATTGGCGGCAGACCTGAACCCGAAAGCTGATCCCGCTGATCTACCTGCTCTGGGTTTTCTCACGCTGGGGCGACGTTTCCTAAACAACAAGAACGACATTATTGACGACCGAATGGACGTCGTGTCGCGCGGCTTGATGGGTATGACACTGGCCTGCGCTCGCTGCCACGATCACAAATACGATCCGGTGACCCAAGCTGATTATTACGCGCTGTACGGCGTTTTCCTGAACACCGACGAACCTGGTGGCGAGCCCTTTGCCCATCGTATGGTTGACACCGCGGAGGATCGCAAATCGTTTATTCTTATTCGCGGCAGCCCCGGCAATCGCGGCGCACAGGTCGAGCGACGATTTGTCAGCTTTATGTCCCCCGAAGGTGCGCAGTTCGATGCGCCCGGTAGCGGTCGCGCGCAGTTGGCAGCCAGGATTGTCGATGCCAAGAATCCGCTCACGGCAAGGGTCTTCGTCAACCGCGTATGGATGCGGTTGATGGGCGCTTCACTGACCGAAAGTCCAAGTGACTTTGGAGCTAGATGCCCTCCGCCACTCCTGCAAGAATTGCTCGATCAATTGGCGGTTGACTTCATCGCCAGCGGCTGGAGCACGAAAGAATTGATTCGGGGAATTGTCCTATCGCAAGTCTATCAGCAGCAGAGTTTGCACCGCGAGACCGCGGCGGCCATTGACCCGGCCAACACGCTTTACTGGCGAGCCAATCGCCGGCGCCGAGATTTCGAATCCCTGCGCGATGCGTTGTTGGCAGCCACCGGTGAGTTAGACACCACCATGCAGGGCAAAGCGGAGAAGATTCACGAGCTCCCCTTCTCTCGTCGCCGCTCGGTCTACGCTTACATCGATCGCCAAAACTTACCTAGTGTTTTTCGTAGCTTTGATTTTGCTAGCCCGGATTCGCACAGTCCCGCGCGACCGTATACCAGTGTTCCCCAGCAGGGGCTGTATCTGATGAACAGCGATTTTCTAGCAGAGTTGGCCAGCAAACTAGGTTTGCGCACTCAACAGGCGATAGCGACCGAGGACGTGGCTCCTGCGCTGCAGCAATTATTCGCGAGCGTGCTGGGGAGAATGCCTGACGAAAAGGAATTGAGCTTATTGACTCAATTCATCGATTCCAATTCGGCCGGGACAGAGCAACACTTGTCTGAGCACAGTTTCCCTGAGCGTTGGATTTGCGGCTATGGAAAATTTAATGCGGACGCGAAAGCGCTGTCCGAGTTTCAGCGTTTACCTAAATTCACTGGTACGAGTTGGCAAGGTGAACAAGGTCCACCCGATCCCAATCTAGGTTGGTGCATTCTCAATCGAGAGGGTGGACATCCTGGTAACGATTTGAACTTTGCCGTGGTGCGGCGTTGGACAGCTCCCCGTGACGGCAAGTTGCGGATTAGCGGCCAACTCAAGCACGAATCGAAAGATGGAGACGGAGTGCGGTCTACGATCCTAGTTGATGGTGTTCACGAACTGGGGCAGTGGACCGCAGCGGGTAGCGAATCCAAGACTGAGACCAGTTTGATGATGGTTCAAGCCGGACAGACCATCGACTTTATCACCGACTGCATCGGTGGCTCGAGCCACGATAGTTTCCGCTGGCAAGTGCGACTGCGCTATCAAGATGGGAACCGCGAAACGTTTCAATCCGAAAAGGAACTTCCCACGCCACCCAAGCCACCGCTTGATCGTTGGCAGCAACTGGCACAAGCCCTACTCGCGTCCAACGAGTTTGCGTTTGTAGACTGAGCGAAACTGAGTTGATTGTCCAATACGAGATCCAGACGCTATAGTGGTGCCTGCGGCAACCGTGTCGTGACCACCGCGCCCATTTCTGCTGGAGTTTCGGATTGAAGCCGTCGACCGAATTGACCACTTTGGAGGCTACTCTGTTAGCTGGAAAACGGATTCTGTTGCTCGGTACGTTAGGGGGCCTGACAAAACGCGAGTCGGCCCAAATGGTTCGACAAGCTGGTGGTCGCTTGCAGGAAATACTAAACCCGCTTGTACAAGTGGTCATCGTCGCCCGCGATCATCCTGGAGTGGAAACGCTGGCAGAGTTTGATGACTCGGTCCGCGGCTTTTTGGCGGACGGCAGCCTGACAATCCTCCACGAAGCTGAGCTGTGGGAA
This sequence comes from Pirellulales bacterium, assembly GCA_038215215.1. Taxonomy (GTDB): domain Bacteria; phylum Planctomycetota; class Planctomycetia; order Pirellulales; family Pirellulaceae; genus Aureliella. Next base: position 329 of record JBBQRC010000314.1, on the reverse strand, counting down.
CTACTGTCGCTGCGCGACGAAAACGGTTCAGTGCGTCAACTCTACACGCCAGCCATGTTAGCGGAACTGCTTGGCGTGCCGATCCGTGTTGTGCGGCGTTGGTATCGGGTCGGATTGATTCAGCCAGTTAAAGAAGTTCTTCAGCTCCCCTACTTTGATTACGCGGAACTCTCTACCGCCAGGCAACTTGCCAAGTGGTGTCAGGAAGGAGCCACGGTTCAATCGATCCAGAGGCAGTTGGCGGCCTTGAGTGCGTTGGCTCCCGTGACCGAGCGGCCGATTCAACAGCTCTCCATTACCGCGGAAGGCAAACAACTGCTGATGCGTCA
>JBBQRC010000313.1:0-6468 GCA_038215215.1 Pirellulales bacterium | reverse complement strand
CGTTTTCACAACCTTACGAGTGAATGCCCCGCCGTCATCGCGCAAGTCATCGGCCATGATCAGCAGGACGTTAGGCTTATTCGCAGAGCCGTCGGCGAGTACTCGTGCTTGTCCAAACGCCAGAAACAGTGAGATCAGGATTGCAATGATTTTCATTTGCTTGCCCATAGTGATTGCCGCCGAGCGAGACCGTGGCGAACTCGACTTCGTTGCGATTGCCGATTCCGTCCTCGCCCGCTGATTATAACCAGTCTTCCGGCGACTTTCTGGACAAACGCCACCCAGTCCCTTTAGATTAGTCCGGCGCGCGTATAATGAGTCGCTACCTTACCGCGCACTCTCAGAGATCAGTCCAATGCAACAACTTGCCCGATACGTTTCATCGCTGATTCTTTCACTTGTAGTTTATGGCAATAACTCGAAACCCTTCGGACCGCTGTTTAAGATTACTTTGCTGCTCGCTCCGCTGGTCCCGCTGAGAGCCGCCGAGCCTGATACAGGCACTCCGAATATCGTAGTCATCTATGCTGACGATCTCGGCTATGGCGACGTACAGTGTTACAACCCGAAGCGAGGGAAGATCCCCACGCCACACATTGATCAACTCGCCGCGCAGGGCATGCGATTCACGGATGGGCATTCGTCCTCGGGAGTCTGTTCGCCGTCTCGGTACACGCTGTTAACTGGGCGGTACCACTGGCGAACAAGGTTGCAGTCGGGAATTGTCGGCTTGTGGGGCGCACCACTGATTGCGCCAGATCGGTTGACGATTGGAGGGTTGGCTAAGCAGCAAGGGTACTACACGGCATGTATCGGTAAGTGGCATTTGGGTTGGAATTGGCCGATTCCCGCGGACCGCGAGAAACTGTTTAAGGACAAGCTCAAAGGAGCAGCCGCTGCGACGGACAAACATCGCGAAGTTTGGCGGCAGGTTTTCGAGCAACCTATCGCAGGCGGACCAACCGCGCGCGGTTTTGATGTCTACTTCGGCACCGATGTCCCGAACTGGCCGCCGTATTGCTTTATTGAAAACGATCACACGGTCGGCATTCCTTCCGAGTTTCTCGATCCGGGTTTATTAGGAAACAACCAGGCCAGTAATCAGGGACCGGCATTGAAGGACTGGACGCTTGAATCAATCTTGCCGACACTCGCTGAGCATGCCGAAGCGTTTATCGCCGAAGCGGCAAACAAACCTGAGCCGTTTCTGCTTTACCTGCCGCTGACTTCTCCGCACACACCGCTTTCCGTAAACGCGGAATGGAAGGGCAAAAGCGGACTGAATCTCTATGCCGATTTTGTGATGGAAACCGATGCAGTTGTCGGTCGAGTGCTCGAAGCGTTGGAGAAGAGCGGCGAAGCACCAAACACAATGGTTGTCTTCACGAGCGACAACGGCTGCGCGCCGTACATCGACGTCGCCGGCCTTGAGAAACAGGGACATTACCCGAGTGGCAACCTACGCGGTTATAAAGCCGACGCCTGGGAAGGTGGACATCGTGTGCCGTTTGTTGTTCGTTGGCCGGGCGTTGTAAAACCCAGAAGCCGCTGCGACCAACTAGTGCACCAGGCTGATTTAATAGCAACATTGGCCGAAGCACTCGATGTGAAATTGCCTGACAGTGTGGGTGAAGACAGTTTTAGTTTGTTGTCACTGCTTAAGGGGAGCGACCAGCCCGTGAGGGAGACCGCGGTGAGCTGCTCAATTCAGGGTGTACCAAGTCTGCGGCAACTGAACTGGAAATACATCGCTGCACCAGGTTCGGGCGGATGGGGCAAAGGTGGCGATCAAAGCCAGCCCGTTCAGTTGTATAACCTATCTGATGACATCAGCGAGACGAAAAACCTCGCAGCTGAACAGCCACAGCGCATCGTGGGGATGCAGCGCGTTTTGGAGAACATCATCATGCAAGGACGCAGCACTCCCGGGCAACAACAACCTAATGACGTTAAAGTCCAGCGCTATCCGTCCCCATGACATGCGCTTGCTTAGCCGGAAAAAGGCGGCGCTGGCAGGTACTGATCTGCCATCTTTTTCTATCGCATTCCGGGAACCAACATCCCGCGCTCGTCTGCGACAGCACTCAGAGTTGCGTTGCCAGCGGTCTTTACTGCGTAGCCAAACTCGACCAATTTTGCTCTATCCTCCTTGGGCCAACTGCTTTCTAACTCCAGTGTCAGGCCGCCTTCGGTGTGCACTCTTGCCGTCGCCAGAGATTCGGAGAGCGATTTATTGCGCAGGACAAATTCCGTCAACAAAGTAAACATCGCATTGGGAATCTTGCGGCCGCCGCGGCCGCCGGCGGCGAGGATCGCTTGTCTGTCGCGTGTGACAATCGTGGGAACCATGTTGTGGAGCGGTCGCTTGTTGGGACCAGGTGAATTGGGATGGCCCGGTTGCGTATCAAAACGCGACATACCGTGCCCCAAGGTTATCCCGAGACCATCGAGCGTGACACGAGCACCATAAGCTCCACCATGCGTCAACGTCAACGATGCAAAATTGCCATGGCGATCCGCGCTGCTCAAATGAATCGTTCCGCTTTGCCGGTTGCTCGAAACTGCATGCGCTATTGGACGCCGCGATGCGATCGCCCGCGAGATTTCTTCAGCCGTCTCCATTGCGTATTCCACCGATAGCAATTTGGTCACCGGCACCTTGACATGATCTGGATCACCTAGCAACCGCAGACGGTCGCGCCAAGCCCAACGCAACGACTCCACTGCCGCCATCGATCGAACGTCGGCGGCAAGAGCAGCCGAATTCAAAGCTTCTAAGGTTCGCAGCGCTTGCAATACGCTCAAGCCGCCGGCTGTCAATGGAGCCGTATGAATCGTCAGACCATGACTCTCAAGCGTCACGGGCTTCGCCAGTCGAGCTTGATAAGCCGCCATGTCGGCGACGGTCACTAGCCCACCATTCTTTTGAAACTCGGCGGCAACTTTCGAGGCCAACTCACCGCGATAAAAAGGGTCGATCGAATTCGCCTTGGCCAGTATCGTAAGAACGTCCGCCAATTCCGGATTACGAAACGTTGAGCCAGCCGCTTTTGGTACTCCTTCGTCGAAATACAGTTTGCGTGACCCCACATCTTTTGCAAATTGTGCCGCGGCTCCGCGAATCGAGGCGGCGAGCGAGGGCGACAGTTGAAATCCGTCTCGCGCTATCGCAATGGCTGGTTGCAAGGTATCGTGCAAAGACCATGTGCCTCCTGTCTTCAATACCAATTCCAAGCCGGCGAGGATCCCCGGAACTCCGGACGCTAGCCAACCAAACTCGTTGACACCATTGATCACCTCACCTTGGGCGTTGAGCGGAAAGGTAGACTCGCCCATGGCTGCTGGAGCGGCAGAATTAAAGTCCACTGAAACAATTCTGCGACCACCCTCCACTGCCAGGACCGCGGTTCCACCATATCCACCAATCCCGGTCTGGTTCAGTGCCGTAACCGCAACCGCAAAGGCTCCGGAAACGATGGCGTCTAGGGCATTACCACCGGCTTGCAAGACGCTTGCTCCAACGCGGCCCGCTTCCGGATCACCCACCACGAAGCCAACTTCTGGCTGCACAGCTTTCGTCGCACGAGCACTGCCCGCGACAATCACAGCTGCTGCAGAAGCTCCCAACATGCGACGTCGGTTGAAAGGTTGCATCACCTGTTCCTTCAATAAATATTCCAAATTCTTTTGCTTCAGTCAGCTTAACGCTTGGCACACCAAGTTGCCAAGTGTGGCGGATGGACCATCAATCTTTGGTTAAATCGGATCGATTAACCGCAAAAACTACCTTCTGTTTTCCGGCAAACTTAGAAATGTCAACCGTCCCTCGCGCATCAACAGCGAGTTGCTCGGAAGCGCAGCTGGCGGACACAGTTTGCCAACCATCCGGAACTCGTGCTCTCAGTAAAATCTGATCAATCGGATTCCGCGCAGGCAATTCGAGCTCAATCACCACGCGACCTACCTCGAGCTCAGAATGGGCCCTGACGGATACTTTACCAAAAGCCGTCGGCGCGTTTTCGATGCGAATTGAATTTCCGTTCTCTAGCCAGCGGCGCGATGTCGCGAACAGCAATCGCAAGGTCTCCGGTCGTCCGTCATCATTGCGGTCCAAGTCCTGTACAAGCTGATTTCGCAGCATGGTCAGAACGTGCCCGTTAGCCGCGGAATTTGGCGGGCAATAAAAGAATCTTCCCAACTCGTCGACCGGTTGCAATGTACTCCCTTCACCCCCGACAAACGTATTGCGAGCCATCCCCTGCGCCAACATACCATAGAAGCTGACGAGGGCCCTATCAGGTTCATCGCGGCGCAGTACATCCAGCGCGTAGCGCGTGCCATATAGGGGATTTACCCGATGCTCACCTGACCAAAAGTTAAACTGCGCGCCGCCGGAGCGTGTCATTCCCATACACAGCCCACCATGTTGCTCTTGATAATGCGGAATCCAATCCTCTTCTTCGCTGCCAGGCGGAAAGATTCCGCTGGCAATGGTGTAGCCAATGATGATGTTCCAATAACTTCCAATGCGAACATGGGTGATCGGGTTGTGAGCAGGTTCCTGATCCAATAAGGCAACCGGTACAAACGGTGGGGAAATTTCGCGCCGAACGCTCTTCCCAATCACCGACAATAGATTAGCGCGAAACTCGGCCGCAACTTTTGCGTAATGCTGGGATGGCTCTATTTCACCGAGAGCCCCGAGCAGCGCACTGAGATCACGCATGGCGCGCCAGGCATTTGCGTTGACATTCACGCTCTGAACCATCGTACTGATATCACCGCAATAACGTTGCTTGGGAAAGAGGCCGTTTTCGCCGTTTCGATTTTCAACGAGCAACGTGGCTTCACGCTCCCAACGGTCTCGCAGGACCGCCACTCCTTTCGCATCTCGAGTTTGCCAATAATAGCGACAAATATCGATCAGCTTCGTGGCTGCGTTTTGGTACTCAAGCCCTTTGCGTTGGTGATCGAGCAGCGGTTCCAATATTTTGCGAAAGTCCTCTTCGCATCCCCAAGTCAGCATTGCCAAGGCTGCATCGCTCCCCTCGGATTGATAGAGCGCGTCGTACTGGTTCAACGCGCTGTAGTGAATGCGATCGCCCTGCATGATAGTAAAATTCTGAATTAACAAATTTTTCCAGGCGTCGTTCACTAGAGGTTCAGGCGTTTCGACAAACATGCACCTCTTCAAGAGATCGCGCCAAGTTCGAGCGCAGGATGCGCGACGTTGGTCAAATGTCAGCTCTTTGAAACCGATGTCGAATGCCGGATCTAGCGCCTTGGTTGGGAAGGCTGCCGAGGCACCGACTTTTTCTGTTAAGTTGGCAAGCGCGCGGTTGCGTTCCCATTCCCAATTTGCGTCGAAGACTGCAACAACTTGTCCGGAAATGTCAGTGACAACTCCCTCCTTGAAAGTCAAACTTGATTGAGCATCCAACTGGACTGTGACGCGCCCTTTCGCACCTTGGGATAACGAAAAACGCGTCATGACGACACAGTTATTCGCTAGGCCAGGGTCAGTGTCGGCAAACGCCTCGAGACGATATATCTCAGCAGCTCGTTCAACTCGCTCCTGGACCAATGGAACCGCTCCTTCGGACTGTACTGGCGAGGTGTGTTGATAGTTGATTTCGACGATCGGCAGATAACCATCCGCCAAAGTCGGTTCACTAACGCGGTCTTTTAGTCCACCGAAAAGAAATTCGTCCACACCAACGCGAAAGGTAATTGGGGTTCCATTGTCCCGCCAACTACGCGCACCACCACGAAGGTTTATGCCGCTTCCATTTGAAACGAGGCTGGCCTTGGTCAACCCTTTTGGTGAACTCAGCACGATAGGGTAGTACCGATAATCCGCATTGACATATCGTGGCGGTGGTAATAGATCGCGAAAGAATTCATAACTGGGACCATTGGGCAGCTCCATCGCCGCTTCGCCCCACACGTCGCGTCCCGCCGAGACAGCCTTCTCCAAAGATGCAAGCTGTGCCCATAGCTCGGCGGGATCAACGGCCAACCATACAGCCGCACAAGCGGCGAGCGCCCTCAATCGAATTTTCAAATGCATTGCCGCGGCTTTCTTCGCAACGTTAAGGTGCCAATACAGGTTGCGCCAGAACACGATGCCACAACCGGCACGGAAGTGATTGAGAAGAAGGACGCCGTTCGCCCAAAACCCGCAACGAGCCAAGTGCACTTACAAAGCAAATTCGTTGCTCACGTGTCAACGATTTCCAATGCCCCAACTACAGCGACTTCAGGTATTCAACCAATTGCCATCGTTCTTCATCGGTCAGCTGTCCGTACATATCGTGCCCAGAATTGGAGTTACCTGGCTTAGAGGTATCGAATAGAGTTGATCCCTCAGTTTGCTCTGGTTTGAAGCCAACTTTTTCGGGGTCAAACTCACGACTCCCAACAAAGAAGGAGGTGGAGCGCTCGCTCGCTGGAAGCAACAGCTCATAC
>JBBQRC010000312.1:0-6476 GCA_038215215.1 Pirellulales bacterium | reverse complement strand
TAAGCGGTTTTCTGTGTCGCAAAAGCCGGCTGAGTTAGTGTGTTGCCCTCGCTACCGGCATCAACCATGGGCTTCGTTCGTTTGGGTTCGGTTTTTTAGGTGAAATATGGATCTTGCAAAAGTTCGTAACATTGGAATCAGTGCACACATCGACTCTGGCAAAACGACTTTGAGCGAGCGAATTCTGTTTTACACTGGCCGAATTCACAAGATTGAAGAAGTCAAAGGTGGTGGCGACGGTGCCACCATGGACTATATGGAATTGGAGCAGGAACGCGGGATCACGATCACCAGCGCCGCGACCAGTGTCCAGTGGGGTACCGACAAGGTCTCCAAGTACATCCATGACGCTCATCATATCAATCTGATCGACACACCTGGACACGTGGACTTTACGATTGAAGTCGAACGCAGCCTGCGTGTGCTGGACGGCGCCGTACTGGTGCTATGCGCCGTCGGTGGCGTGCAAAGTCAGTCGCTGACTGTAGATCGTCAAATGCGTCGTTATAACGTCCCTCGGTTGGCGTTCATCAACAAGATGGACCGCACGGGTGCGGACGCGTTTCGCGTCACCAAAATGATGCGTGAAAAGCTCAACACCGATGCCATCATGATGCAGATTCCTATTGGTGCTGGCGAAACATTTGTGGGCTGCATCGATCTAGTGACCATGAAAAAGCTTCGTTTTGATGGTCTGCAAGGGGAAATTTGCGTCGAAGAGGAAATTCCCGCCGACTTGCTTGAAGAAGCCCAAGAGGCTCGCCATACCATGCTCGAAGGGCTGTCGATGTATAGCGACGAGCTAATGGAATTGCTGCTCAGCGAAGAGCCTATCAGCCAAGAACTGATTCACAAGGTGACCAAGCAGGCGGCGCAGACTCAAGGTATGACCCCTGTATTTGTCGGCTCGGCCTTTAAAAACAAGGGAGTTCAGCCTCTGCTTGATGCGGTTTGCCGTTACTTGCCGAGCCCCGCCGATCGAGAAATCAAAGCCCGGAAAGTGGACGACGAGACGCAGCGGGTGGCTCTATTGCCAGATTCGAATGCACCGTTTGTAGGCATGGCCTTCAAGATCGTCGAAGATCCCTACGGTCAACTAACGTTTATGCGCATCTATCAAGGCAAGATCTCCAAGGGCGAAATGTACGTTAATCAACGTACCGGCCGCAAGGATCGTTTTAGCCGTTTGGTGAGAATGCACGCCGATTCCCGTGAGGAAATTGATGGTGCCGAAGCGGGTGACATCGTGGCGGTTATGGGCATCGATTGCGCCAGCGGTGATACCTACTCGAATGATCGTGACTACTGCACGCTCGAAAGTATGTTCATTCCACAGCCGGTGATCAAAGTTTCCGTGAATCCAGCTAGTCGCGCTGATGCCGACAAGATGGGTAAAGCGCTGCAACGCTTCCGCAAAGAAGATCCCACTTTCCAAGTCTACAACGACGAAGAAACCGGCGAGACGATTATTTGCGGGATGGGTGAGTTGCACTTGGAAATTTACGTAGAACGCATGCGCCGCGAATATAAAGTCGAAGTCACAGTGGGTGCTCCCAAAGTAAGTTATCGGGAAGCTCCCGGACAGAAGGTTGATTTCAACTACAAGCACAAGAAGCAGACCGGTGGTTCGGGACAGTTCGCCCATATCGTCGGCTCGCTCTCACCCATCGATACCGAAGGTGCAGTTACGTTCGAATTTGAAGAGCACATCGTGGGTGGCCGCATTCCTAAGCAGTTTATTGCCCCTGTGGAAAAAGGCTTCCGAGACTCAATGGTCAAAGGTCCTTTGGCCGAGTACCCCGTGGTGGGCGTGCACATCGATTTGAACGACGGCAGCTACCACGACGTCGACTCGTCGGAACGCGCGTTCTATATCGCTGCTTGCGATTGCTTCCGCGAAACCATGCGGGCCAGCAAGCCCGGCCTGCTCGAGCCGATCATGAAAGTGGAAATCGAATGCCCTGAACTTTACCAGGGTGATGTGGTCGGGGACGTGATTCGTCGCCGCGGTCTCATCGGTTCAACGGATATTCGCGATACCATTTCCTACATTTTAGCCGAAGTGCCGTTGGCTGAGACGTTTGGTTATGCCACCGATCTTCGCAGTATGACCAAGGGGCAGGGTACGTTTACGATGGAATTGGCCATCTATCGTCGTTGCCCAAGCAATGTTCAAGAAGACATCATCGCAGCTCGCAAGAAGAAAGAACTGGTGGGTGCGAAATAAACTTCCGGCAGTTCAGTGGCTCTAACTATCTCTCGGCCTCGTTAAGCTTCGGTGTTTAACGGGGCTGTTTTATTTGGCGATTATCAGAGCTGCGAACGTGTCGATGCGGGGCACTTCAAGAGTGTCAGGAAGTGGAGTATTGCCAGGGCGGACACTCCCTATCGCTTTGAGACCGGCGGCCTGAGCGGCAGTCAACTCGGCGGCGATGTCACTTACGAAAACAATCTCATTTGCGGCCAGACCCCAATCGGCTGCCACGCGTTGATAACTGGCCGATTCCTTTTTGGAACCGATCGTGGTGTCGTAGTGGCCACTAAACAGTTGCAGGCAATCTCCCAGGCCATCCAGGTGAGCAAAGAATAGCTTTTGCGTTGCGATGCTGCCTGACGAGTAGATTCGTACGTCGCAGCCAGCCTCGCGCCACAGGCGAATCTGGGGGATTACATCGGGATAGACATGCGCTCGCAGACTACCATCGCGAAAGCCATTTTCCCAGATCAAGCCTTGCAAGGCCTTTAGTCCCGTCGCTTTGACATCGCCGTCCATTAGCCGATGTACTTCGGTGACAATTAATTGTTCTGCTGGGGAGTCCGCAGAAGCGGCCCATTGGCTGAGCCCAGAGTGGCCAGCATCGCGCGCGATTTGCTCGCTGGCCGCCATTACGTCTGCGCGCTGAAAATGTTCGTCAAGGAACGAATCCAAGTGTTGGCGAACATACGGGAACATCACGTCGTGAACAAATGAGATGCTCGACGTCGTCCCCTCGATGTCCAGCAGGACCCCCCTGGCGCGCAAGTTCAGTGTCTGCGAAATCATGCTTGTCATGGATGCTAGAGCCCAATCACCGAATCGACTTTGGCCCCCGACTGAACGTAGTTGGGTCCGAAGCAAATGGGTTGGTAGTTTCCATGCACCCCTTCTTCGACATACTGGGGTGTCCAGCCGGCAGCGTCTTCAAACAGGCGAATGCAGCGAATGGACCGGTCATCACAGAGATTGAACCAGTGCTTGGTGCCATTGGGAACGTTGATCAAGTCACCCGACTCGACTTCAACCGCAAATGTGGGCCCGGCGTCTGGGTGGATATGGAACAATCCTCGCCCGGCGACAGTGAAGCGAACTTCATCTTCCGAGTGGGTATGTTCTTTATCAAACTTCGCCAACATGGCGTCCAGGTTAGGTGTGTCGCGATTCACGTTGATGACGTCTGCCGTTACAAAACCACCACGTTCTTTTAGCGACTGGATCTCACCCGAAAACTCGTCGAGAATCTGCTCGTTGGTTGCGTTTTGGGGCAAGCGACCTTCCACCGGCCAGTGCTCGTACCAAATGCCAAATGGCTCGAGGAATTGACGCATTTCTTGGACATCTGACAAGGTTCGATTTTCTTCAGCAATAATTACGCGTGCCATGACAATTCTCGCCTTCAAGATACACCGAGTTACGACTACTCATCCAAGTTACTATTACAGCACCATTCGCACAACCGACCGAATCGTATTCGCTGCAGCCCGACCAGCGGTTGTCCGCATATCTTCCACATCTGCTCGCGATAGAAGCCGCTACGCGTTCCTGGCCTCCGCGATCAGCTTCGCAGCTCCCAAATCGTTCAAAGCGAATGCTAGACTGACTCCAATCCTCTTAGCGTTGGTCGCTAACCCTTCTTCGGCGGCATCAATCTGTATGCCACCATCCCGCGCCAGCACGCGGGCCGTCAACTTTAACCGCTCGCCGTCAACGTGCCCCAGGGCTGCCACAGGTGCTAGGCAACCGGCTAGGAGACTGAATAGCAGACTGCGTTCGGCCACGACAGCCGCCATGCTGTTTGCATCATTCAGCACGCTGAGCGCCGCGAAGGTTTCCTGGTCCGACTCGCGACATTCCAGCCCCAAAGCTCCCTGCCCCACAGCCGGTAACATCCGCGATTGGGGTAAACGTTGCGTGATGTGTTCAGCCAGCCCTAAACGGGATAGACCTGCAGCAGCGAGGACAATCGCATCGAACTCACCGTCATGCAGCTTGCGGAGGCGTGAATCGACATTGCCACGAATGTCGGCTACTTCGATATCACCACGCCAGGCGCGCAATTGCGATTGACGGCGCAAGCTACCAGTGCCAATGCGCGCCCCTGGCGATAGATCTTCAAAGCAAACATGGTTTGGACTGATGAGGCAATCTTCGGTCGTTTCTCGCTCGGGGACCGCCGCCAGCACTAGGCCGGGCACCGGCACTGTGGGTAGATCTTTCAGGCTATGCACGGCCACATCCACCCGTTCGGCCAACAGTTCACGTTGAATTTCCTTGGTAAACAATCCTTGTCCACCCACTTCGCTCAAGGGCCTGGTGGACACGTCGCCAGTGGTCGAAATAATGACCAATTCTGCCGGGAAACCGGCGAACGACAGCCGTGCGGCTACCCAATTCGCTTGCCACAACGCTAACTTGCTACCACGCGTGCCAATTCGAATCACGAAATACCTTTCACTTCAATTGGACGTCGATCCACACCAAATGGTGATCGGTGGCTGCCAGTAACTTGGCGATGGTCTCGCGATCTTTGGCCGCCACATCACTTACTCGAGGCCAGAATACTCCACTTGCCAAACTTTCGAAATGGCGACTAGGCAGCGCGTAGTCGGCCCTGAGATTCCCTACTGAAGTATCGGAGAAATCGGCCGTATCCTCGGCGGGGTCGCCGCGTTGTCCGAGGTTCGCTTTGCCCTGCTTGGCAGATGCTTCAACAGCGCCAGCGCTGCGGGGCGCGGCCATGGGCAACACCTGTCTGTGCGATAATAAAGTGCGGATCGCCGCGGCACGACTATCGCCATCGCTGGGATCGCAATTGAGATCACCGAGAATCACAAAGGGGGCATCCGGCGGAAATTTAATGGCTTGATCGCGATCGGATTGTAACGCGGGGGAAGCGTCGAGGTAGGCTTCGATCAATTTGATTTCATCATGATTGCGGCAACCGTTGCGATCCTCGGGACCATCAAACGCTGGCGGAGTCGGATGACTTGCCAAAATATGCACTGTACCTTGAGGGGTTCGCACTGGGACGTCCCAAAAGCTCTTCGATGACAGTCGTAGTTTGCTCCAAGTAACATCATCGTAATAGGGCTCAGTACTACCGGGTTTCATCGGCTGCAATGCGCCAGGTAACTTCGACCATAAAAATTTTTGCAATGTGACCACATCGCGTTCGGCTATCTCGTAGCGACTCAGGACAGCCATGCCATAATGTCCAGGAAAACGACCGAATCCGTAGGCATCTTCGGGTTCACCGAATTTACCATCTAAGTCCAAGTCCAGTTCGCTTGGCGTGCCGGTGTTGACGCTGGCAGCAAAGTGGTACTCCATCGGCCAAGCTGGCTGGCCTAATACGTCCAGTTTTTCGTTGGCTAAATAGTTAGCATTGAACAACGCGGCGTTGTTGGACTCAGTGGAATAATCAATTTCGTTTAGCAGCAGAATATCTGGCTGTAGGAGCCGGATCACCGCCGCTACCGCCTCAGCTTGTGGATCTCCCGCCTTCAGATCCGTCGCCAGTTTGCCCGTGGAGGAACGATTTAGCGAGACATTGTAAGTCGCGATCCGCAGTGCTTGCGGCGGCTTGCTTGGGACCAATTCCTGAGCCTCGAGTAGGGCAGAGTTCAGCAGGCAGACAGCCAATAGCCCGCCCAGTGCTGCAAGGATTCGTTGACGCTCCATGGATGGCTCCACCGTAGAATTCGGGCTGTAAGAACTGGCGATGCCTCATGCCAGATGAATTGCTGGCTTTTAGAGCCCTCTTTTATACCCTCCATCCGGTTCGTCGCGCAGGTCCCGGGGTTGAGAAATTGTAAGCTGTAGGACCCTCCCCCATCGGTAGAGTGGTTGCGTTTGGCACGAGTGTAGTGAAAATACATGCCAAGCCGCATACAAAGCAGCAGAATCCGTATAAACTAAAGCCCCGGCAAGCCTTAGCACACAATTGCAAACGGACAATCTAGACGTGTGACCCGGCCCTAATCAATATGGGATCGTGCAGTTCAATATGGGATCGTGCAGTGTGGACCACAATGTCGGGCACTACACGGTATAAGACCAAACAGTGGTGAAGTGAACGCTGCTAAACCGCCTACGGCGATGTGACCGCAAACAACGTTCCAATGGGTATCCGATGATTGAATTCGTTCTGGTCGTGCTAGCTAGTTTTCTAGCAGCGATCGTGTTCACGCCGCTCGTGCGTCGTATGGCCCACCGCTAT
>JBBQRC010000311.1:0-6497 GCA_038215215.1 Pirellulales bacterium | reverse complement strand
GCAAAAATGAAGGGTGCGAATCTCAAGGCAGGAACACAGCTCGTCTTTACGGCCGAAAAGGGAGCGATCGCTTCCGGTAGCGTAGCGGAAGACGGAAGCTACGTTCTCAAAATAATCGGTGCTTCCTCTCCTGAAAGAATTCCCATCGGCAGTTACAATATTGCCGTTTTGGCGCCCACTTCAGGCGCCGCGATGACCGACGCTGAGTATGAGGCCATGATGAACAGCGGTGGCAAACCACCAGAAACAAAGAAAGACACTTCTATTCCTGCGAAATATAATTCCGGCCAAACCAGTGGTTTAACCTTTGATGTCAAAGCGGGAGCAAACACCTACGACGTAATTCTCGACTAATGTGTTGTCTCAAATCAGGCTAGGAACGGTCAATCACTAAGTAGCGTAGGGGATGAGACTACGAATCCCTCCGCCTCGGGACTTGTGGCCTCGCCCACGATATTATGGATGACTTGTTAATTGTCCGTTATACAGCGCACTCGCTTGATCGGTGATGCGCTGCGCAGCGAGGATAGCGGTGGAGAGGGCAGGGTGAGGGAAATCATACCTATTGTCTCTCTACCAAAAAGTCTTAGCGTGGGCCCCTCATTGCCACGCTGTCCATCAAGTCGCAATAGTAAAACGCCCGCCATCGTTTATCTCATTGCGCTGCTATCTGCTTGCACTCGAACACCACAACCTGAAACGGCAATTGAACCACGCATCAACGCAGTGCCAATTGAGCAAGCATGGTTTGAATCTCAATCCATTGAGCCAATTCAAGGCTTCGTTTACAGCACCGGGCATCAGCCAAATCGCTACACCTTGCTCGAGACGGTCGGTGGCGGTGTGGCGTTGTTCGACGCTAATCTGGATGGTGTTCTTGATCTCTATTTTGTTGGCGGTGGTCGATTTGTTAACGACAGCCAACAGCCGATAGCTGGTGTCCCGGGTAAATTTTACCTGTCCAAATCATTGCGGGGATATATTGAGCGTACTGCTTCAGCCAGAATTGAATCCAATGCAGCCATCTACTCCCACGGTGCTCATGCCTGGGACTATGACCAAGATGGCTTTCCGGATCTAGTCGTCACTGGCTACGGTGGACAATCGCTTTACCGTAATCTAGGTGACGGGACATTTGAAGATCGCTCTTCCGCGGCGGGATTAGATGCCTTTGGTTGGTCGACCGCAGCAACCAGCGGTGATTTTAATGCCGACGGTTTTCCTGATCTTTATGTGGCACGCTACTGTAAGTGGTCCATCGAAGAAGAAGCTAACAAGCGTTGCGGTGACCAGGATTCTGGGATGCGCGATTCGTGTCCGCCCCAAATGTTTGCACCGGAAAGCGACCTATTGTTCTTTAGCAAGGGTGATGGCACATTTCTCGATGAGTCGGATAAATTGCGTGGAAACGATGCGGGGCGGGGGCTAGGCGTGCTTGCCGCAGATCTTAATGCCGATGGCCATACCGATATCTACGTGGCCAATGACGCTGGCCCCAACCAACTGTACCTGCACACGGATGCGGATCGATGGGACGACGAAGCGCTTTTAGCAGGCGTCTCGGGCAACGAGTTTGGCATTCCGGAAGGGAGTATGGGAATTGCATCTGCCGATGTCAACGGAGACTCGCAACTAGATCTTTTCGTAACTAACTTCGAACTCGAAAACAATTCGCTGTACCTGGGTTCAGCGCCGGGAATCTTTCAACATGCAACCGTTTCAAGTGGTCTTGGAGGAGCTGGTTTTCAATACGTTGGCTTCGGCACTGCACTGGCTGACTTTGATGCTGACGGTTGGCAGGATCTATTAGTAATCAACGGCAACGTCTTTTACCAAACCGGTCAAACAGCCTATTTGCAGCCTCCATTGCTTTACAAGAACAATCGTGGACGATTCATGGATGTTAAGACCAGTGGCGGCGACTTTTTCCGCAGCACACATGCCGGACGGGGTTTGGCAATTGGTGACCTGGACAATGATGGTACATTAGACTTCGTGGCTGTTGATCAGGAGAAATCACCCACGATCGGGTTTGGAAAACGTTCAAACGCAAATTGGGTACGCGTTGAGCTGATTTGTCGCTGGGGGTCAAATCCGCCCATCGGAGGACTCTTGGAACATCAGTTCGATAGTCGAACGATTACGCGCTGGTGCACAAGCGGAGATGGTTATCTGTCAACAAGCGATCAGCGGATCGTGCTGACCGTTGAAAAGGACACCAAGACTGTCGATCTCACGGTAAAATGGCCAAGTGGTAAACGCGAGTTGTACGCCAGCTTGCCGGTTCGCACAAGCAACATTCTCATTGAGGGTCATGGTGTCCAAGTCCGTCACGCAGAAAGCATCGAAGACAAGCACAAAACCACAGCGGTCCGCTAGACCAACCATCGCGTTTCAAGCGAAATCTGTGCGATTGATATTACTATTTTCACTTTTGACCGCGGTCGTTTGCATTTGGTGGCTGATTCAGAATTCGTTTCAAGGTTCGAATCGACAGATGATCGAACAGGCCATGCAGGTTCTCAAGTCGCGACCAGAGCTAGCCGAACAGATGCTTATGCTGGTTGACAATACAGGCTCAAATCCTGAAGTACTTGGAGGACTCGCAGAGGCTCAGTTTCAGCAAGCAAAATTTGCAGAGGCCGAAGAGTCAGCTCGCAAGTGGACAATGCTGAGCCGAGCCAACGCGCTCGCCTGGGAAAAACTCGCCGCCATTCAGCGGACTCAAAATCGTATCGTGCGCGCGCAGGAGACACTCGAAGCCGGAATTGTTTTGGTAACCGATGCGCGCGAGCGTGATTTACTACGGGCACAGTTGATCGAGTACTACCTTCTGGCAGACGACAGGCACAAAGCGCATTGGCTGAACGAAAATTTCGAAACAGACACGGTACGTGACGCTTTCCATGAATCGATGAACTACGCACAATTGCTGCGACTGGATGGAAAGTTCGCTGAAGCATATGTGGCTATTCAGGGCTATCTAGCACGAAATAAGGAATCGATGCCAGCGATCATGCTTCGCGGCGTCATTCTTTTGGATCAGCAGCACTACCAACTGGCAGCCGATGATCTGGCCGCCGTGATCGCGGACTCGCCTAACAATAAGGAGGCACAATACAAATTGGCGATGGCCTTACGTGGCTTGAACCGACTTGACGAGGCAACGAATCACCTGAACATCAGCCGCCAGCTAACAAACCAACTGGAAAAGGAAACAAAGTGAGAGCATCGGATAGGTCAAACTTTGTTCGACACGGTTTTACGCTGGTTGAGTTACTCGTAGTTTTCACAATTGCATCACCCAGCCCCCTGTTTTCCTCTGCCCATCGGACAGCGGAGTTCGTTCCTTAGCACAAGGCGCGGGATTCGCAGGGATTACAAACTATGTCTTGAATACTGGAACTACGTTTCCCGTTTCGCTTCGAAATCCCGCGGGAATTCAAGTTACCGGAGTATTTTACGAAAACTCAAAGGTTCGATTTGCAGATATTACCGATGGAACGAGCCAATCAGTTTGCATCAGTGATCAAGTTCTGTCGGACCCGAGCGATCAAGCGAATACGTCAGTAAGCTGGAACGGAATCAGCCCCACAACAGGCTTCGTGCTGACATCAGGCAACAATAATTCGATTGAACTGGCTATCTGGCAAGGCATCGGAAGCCGTTCCGGGGGTGAGGTCGTAAGCGATTTTTGAATTCGTACCGTCCGAACTTGGTTAGCAATTTTTTTGGGCCTCAACCCAATATCCGCAAATCCCATCGCGGCTGGCGTGCCGCGACCCGGTTGCCGCCAGAGTCCCACCTTAAGTCGTCTCCGAGCACGTACCGTGCGATACTCTGGACAGCACCTCAGGCGGTTAGGGAGAAGGAAACTTGACTACTGTCATCTTTCCATAACCGGCGGGCCAACTGCTTTCGACTTCGACTTGGCCAACAAAATCTTCCGGGCCAAGGTCAGTCGTGAAGTCCTTTTCCAATTTGTTGTTCTGGTCAACATAAAGTTTGGCGAGGTAACGTCCAGGAGGCAGCCGATTTGAACGCATTTCTTCAGCCCATTTCGCACCTCGAGGAGCGATCAAACTGAGTGAATGCTGCCAGAGGTTACCCTTTCCAAACACTGCCCGATCCGAAGTCGCCATGCGGTAGTCCGACCAGCCAGAATCCGTCCTGTGATAGAGATCGACTTGCAGCAGTTGCTTGTCGAATTTGCTTGGTACCCCTTCAATTTTGAGCCAAATCTCGCTTACTAGGGAGACCTCTTTGTTCACGGCAGGCAATTGGTCCCGAGTCGTGTATTTACCCTGCACGGTGGCAGCGTAATCATCAATGAAGCGCCTGAATTGTTTATAGGTTCGGTCCCCGATCACCATTTTCTGCCCTCCCCCGTGTTTCACCTGCATCGTTGGCTTCAACAAGAGGAGGCTCTTCTCAGGATTGCCAGGGGAAATCAGTTCATTCTTGACCATGCGGTTTAAAGTCTCTTGGGGATCACTCAGCGTAATCCACGACACCTGGTCTCCATGTTCCTTAACCTGCTTCTGGTTTTGGTCGGGAGAATGACAGTGGGCGCAGCGCCCTACCTCAGACCAGATATTATCGATGAACGAAGCCAACACCCGATCTTGTCGAGCGTGACGAATCACCTCAGCGGGAAGTTGCGGGCCAATGGGAACTGCTTCAACGTTCGCCGACTGAAGTTGCGGGTCGGCAACCGCCGCCCGAATCCAGCCTCGAAACGCTTCATATTCTTGTTTGCGGATCTTGTCTGTGATGAGGTTGGGCTGTTCGGGAATACGATTGATGAATCCCAGGATCTTCGACTCATCCGGCTTCTTGATGTCGATCATACCTGCACCTACCAGCGATACGAACGTCTCTTGCTGAGTCGGTCGAATGTAGTCCTGGAGATTGACGCCGCTCAAATGGCATTCAGAGCAACTGGACGGCTTGGCCGATTGGAAAATCGGGAGGATGCGTTTCTCAAACAGCGCGAGTGCAGACTCGTTCCCCGTCACGGGTATTGGTTCTTGGCCAGAGGTTTTGGCACACGATGCTGCGATCGCGACCAAGCCCGACAACATAAGCAAGCGAACGAGGCGTTGCATTGAGCGACTCCTTGAGGGATAGACCGATTCCCGAATCCCCGAACTGTGTTGGACTTAGCCAGTTCTTTAAATTCTAGCAACCGAACGTCGCCGCAGGAACATGGGTAGCAAGGCCGCTACTGGCGCATGCAGGAGATGGTCGACCTCAAACCCTACTTCAAACGGCATGGGTCGGCTCACCAGATAGTGGACGACGTGTCGAAGCGCATCGTCGGACACAGCGCCGGGAAAGTCAATCCTGATTGAGCATCGAAGCCAAGGTTTCGCTCCGGATGCGCTTTGGCTAAATTTGATTAAACGCTTCGATGTGTGTTTCCCGCATGGTGACTCCGTCGTAAACGAAGCATGGTGGATCGTCGTACTTGAGCAATCGGATCCCGCTCAGGTTCGCGGCAGCTATCAATTGGACGATGTCGTCTTTGGCCGGAACGAAGCGGATGGGTGCTCCTTTTCCTGGTAGGATCGGTGAGTTATGGGCTTTGTCACCAGAGAGAATTCGAATCAGCAAACGACCGTTCGGTTTCAGAATTCGAGCAGCTTCAGAGATAATGGCCTTTTGTTCGCTGGCGGTAAGTGGGACATTGAAAGTGCCTCGCAAACGGACTTCATCTTGTGATTGATCGCAAGCGTTAATGCGCTGGGGAATCGGCGTTCCGAGCATATGTTCCCATACGGCCGCGTTATCGGGTAACGTGCTGTTTGTCATCACTTCTAAACTTTGCCCGACGCCACGATGATCCAGTTCGTCGTCATCCAGAGTGTAAAATTCCCAAAGCGTACCATCTGGATCGTGCACCCAGAATTTGGTCTGACGTGCGTAGCAGCATTCAACACCTTCTTCGCGCTGCGAGCGAATTCCGGCTTTCTCCAGCCGCTCCTGTACGGCGACCAGTTGGCGCGGGTCAGTCAATCGAATGCCTAAGTGGTTAAGCTTTCCCTCGGTGCAACGTCCGTTGGGCTCAATCGATAGAACCAACGGAGGATCATTGGGCTCAAACTTGGCATAGTCCGATCGTTGCTTAGCAGGCGCTTGATCAAACAGAATGCTGTAGAAGTCGACCGCACGCTTCAAATCAGAAACATTCAACGAGATATGGAATCGCACTGGGTTAGCCTGGGCAAGTTGAAGACTCATGTTACGGCCTCGTTATTTTCTTGTAGTGAAGGAAGCGGAGTAAACCAAGCAACGATCGCCATGCTGAATACGACCACTGCAAGCAACTGGAAGATCCAAGTATAGGAAGTCGTCATCTTTTTGCTGTATGAGAAGATTAGTGGACCGGAGGCTGAAGCGAATACAGTTAGCATTTGCGCGACACTTTGAATTCGTCCAAGTTCCCGCTGGCCGTACAATTTGCCCCAAGTCGCGAAGAACAGCAGCGCGACCGC
>JBBQRC010000310.1:0-6499 GCA_038215215.1 Pirellulales bacterium | reverse complement strand
TTCGCGCGCAAGGCCGCGGTCAAGTCGACTCCAGTCTGGTTGGCCAGACAAATGAGCACAAACAGCACGTCCGCCATTTCATCACTCAAGCTCGCTGTTGCCTCCGCGTCCTTAAAGCTTTGCTCTCCGTAGGTCCGCGACAGCACTCGCGCGAGTTCCCCAACCTCCTCAACCAACTGAGCCAAATTGGTGAGCTCGGAGAAATAACGGACTCCAATTTGCCGAATCCACGCGTCGACTTGTACTTGAGCCGCTTTCAAGCTCAGCTCACCGTTTGCTTCCTCAGACATATCAGGGTCCCGATCGATCTTCTAGCGTCTGGATGTATTTACGCAGTCGTTCGAGTTCGTCGGTAGTGTCTTTAAGCCGCAACATTATCTCAATTCGCTTGAGCAATTCGACCTTATTGACTGGCTTGGACAGGAAATCGTCTGTACCCGCCTTCACCGCCCGCTCTACGTCGCCCAACTCATTCAGCGCGGTGACCATGAGTATCATGATTCTTGAAGTGCTTTTGTCGTCTTTTAATTTCCGACAAACCTCAAAGCCGCTGAATTTCGGCATCATAACATCGAGGAGAATCAAGTCGGGTTTGAACGCCAGAGCTTTTTCGAGCGTATCCTGCCCGTCAACCGCCAATTCAATTTCGCAGTCGACCGCGGCTAGGTAGGCCTCCAGCAACTCGCGGTTGGCGGCATTATCGTCTGCTATTAAGATCCGTCCAGTCATCGGACAATTCCTTCATCGGCATCTTAGGCCGCCTTTAAACGTAATACAAAGGCCGCGTTAAACGCTTACCAAGGCTGCGGCAGGTACGGGAAAATGTTGGCACAAGGCCCGCACGTCATCTCGAATTGTCGCATGTTGGCTCGCGTCGTCACTATGACGCAGTGCCTGCGCGATCCAAGTTCCAACCTGCTTCATCTCAGTGACTCCCATGCCGCGCGTCGTCAACGCCGGCGTGCCGATACGAATTCCGCTCGGGTCCATAGGTTTGCGCGTGTCAAAGGGAATCATGTTCATGTTCACCGTAATACCGCAGGCGTCGAGCGTCTTTTCGGCTTGCTTGCCCCCTAAGCCAATGCTGGTCACGTCAACAAGCATCAGATGATTGTCAGTCCCGCCACTGATCAGTCGCAACCCATGACTCATCAGCGTCTCCGCCAACACTTTGGCATTTTCGACCACTGCAGCCCCGTAGCGACGGAAGTCATCGGTAAGCGCTTCGCCGAAACAGACCGCTTTGCCAGCCACGACGTGCATTAGCGGTCCACCTTGTAATCCGGGGAATACCGCGCTGTTGATCCCCTTGATGTACTCTTGCTTGCACAATACGATCCCCGACCGTGGACCGCGCAGCGTTTTATGAGTCGTAGAAGTAACATAGTCAGCCACTGACACTGGATTGTCGTGGACACCAGCCGCTACGAGGCCGGCGTAATGGGCCATATCTACCAGCAGTTTCGCTCCGACATCCCGGGCAATCTCCGCAAACTCAGCATGCGGAATCGCACGAGGATAAGCACTTGCTCCGGCCACGATGAGTTTCGGCTTGTGCTCCCGAGCCAATTTCGCAACTTGATCGAGGTCAATGCGGTGCGTCTTCGGATCCACTCCATAGTGGAAGAATTTGTAAAGCTTTCCCGAGAAATTCAGATGCATGCCGTGCGTCAAGTGGCCACCCTGGGCCAGGTCTAAACCCAGCACCACATCGCCAGGCTGCAGGCATGCAAAATAGACCGCTGCGTTCGCCTGCGATCCGCTGTGGGGCTGCACATTGGCAGCTTCAGAACCAAAAAGTTGGCAGGCGCGGTCGATGGCAATGCGCTCAATGGTGTCCACGTGCTCGCAACCACCATAATATCGCCGACCTGGATAGCCTTCAGCGTATTTGTTGGTCAGAACGCTGCCAACCGCTTGCATAACTGCCGGGGAAGTGTAATTTTCGCTGGCAATCATTTCCAGCCCGTCTTGTTGCCGTTGATATTCGAGATCAATGGCGGAAGCTACTTCAGAATCTTGGGTGGCAAGTATATTCATGGCTTTTAAGCGGTCGAAAGGGTTGAGCGGTGGTAAAATCGAAGTGCACACAGAAAACGCTACTTTCCATTGTAGCTGACGGCCCAGGATTCTAGATTTTGGGCTGTGTGTCCTCAATCGTCAACGACCAACACCAAAAGCAGCCTGAAATCGGCGTATGTGTGGCACGGGCTTGCCCGTGGGTTTTGCGTTGTCAGCTTGCGCGTTCACCAGGGTCGATTTTTCACGAAGACCAGCGTGTCATTGGACGCAGCAATTTTCCTGGCTAAATCGAACAACTGGTTAATCGACGGGCAAGCTGCTAAGTCTCAGTAACCACTGCCAAGCCGGTGCACAAAAAACAGGAAAATTCCGAAGTCTAATATGGACAAAGCTCTACTTCTGGCCCAGGCTGCAGCGGCCGTAGCTGGCCGAGTGCGACTAGTTGACGCGGCGAAACGCCAGCATGGTCAGATCGTCCGGTTTAGACGGTTGCAACTCACTTTGCAGCATCTGCTGACCCGCCAGCTTACAGACGCGATTCGCCGCCGCCGCCAGTGGGCCTTTTCGCAAATGTTCGATCACTTCCTCAGTCTTCATGTTGTCAGAGAGTCCGTCGCTGGCAATCACCACCGTGTCGCGAGCCGACATAATCAAAATGGGGCCCATTTCGATTCGCATGGATGGATCACCAACGACGTTGAATACGACATGTCGATCTTCGTGAGCCATGACATCATCATGAGCCATCATCCCAGATTCCATGGCAAAGCCGACCGGCGAATGGCTCACCGATTGATAATGGACGCGACCGCGCAGCCCAGTCACTAGAATCTTGGAATCCCCAACGTGATAGGGGCGAATCGTCCCGGCATGATATTCGATGATGGCGACGGTCGTCGCCGCACCGATATTCAACGCTTGAATTAACCGATTGGCTTTTTCTATCCCGTCCAGAATGCTCACCCGCATCAACGTCGGATCAACACACTGCTCTTGAATCGTCTCGGCCAACGTTGTCAACGCAAGATTAGAGGCTTGTTCGCCACCTCGCGAACCACCTACCCCATCCGCCACAGCGACCACGAACGACTCGGGCCCAACGGGAATGATCACTGCAGCATCTTCGTTGGGAGTCTGTTTGGTCGGTGAACGCTGCGAATAAACCGCAATCTCTACGCCCGCGCACTCCAAGCTGGTGACCTGTTCCGCTTGCTGCTGAAGAAAGTAGATCGGTGGCTGGAGAACAGTTTCAGGCATCGGGACTCAAAGCGTTAATTTACAAGTACAAAGACAGCAGGGCCTGCAGCTCCTGAACCGAGAATTTGCCGCTTGCCAACAGGTGACAAACGTTAGCTCCCCGTTTGTGACAGAACTATGAATTATTTCACCTCGGGGTGCAATTGCCCAGCCCTTAACTGCAGGCTGGAAATTGCACTCAGTAAACAGCGCCCCATTATCGCAAGTTGCATAACCGTTAAAAGCCTTCGTTTTCGCAGCCCGCTCAGGGACGTCACGCCTAACGAATAGCTTTGTCGGGCAGCTCCCCTTTGATCCCTTCGTCCAGCGGCATCCTGTCCTGCTCTATGCCCGTTGCCTTCATCAGTTGGCTGAGTTGAACCGAAAGCTCCTCGATGCGCCCCTGTTGTTCCGCTGACGCAATCAGATTGTTGAGCTCACCGGGATCCGCCTGCAAGTCATACAATTCCGCTTGATGCCGATCCACTTGCCCGTCGCCATGGGGATAACGAATCAATTTCCAGCGATTGGTGCGAATGCCTCGAATGTTGGGTGTGTACGGAAACTGCTTCTCATAGTTGTAATGGTAAAACCAAGCGGTTCGCCAATTCGCATCCCCCTCGCTAACCAGTTTCACTAGTGACCTACCGTGGATGTCTACCAACGGTTTAGCACCCGCCAGTTCGCAAATCGTGGGTGCCAAATCCACCGTCAAAACCTGCTGCTCAATCTTCGTACCGGCAGCTTTCGACAATCCCGGATAGCGCATAATCAGCGGAATGCGGATGCTAGGTTCGTGCATCGTGCGTTTATCCACCATACCATGTTCGCCTTCCAGCAAACCGTTGTCACCCATAAACACGATCAGGGTGTTATCCAATTCGCCGCGCTCGCGCAGTAGTTGCACCAAGCGTCCCACGCTGTCGTCGACGCTGAGAATGGTTCCCCAATAAGCGCGGATCATGGCTTGGAAATCAAGCACACCCGCTGCCGATGTGTCAGGGAAGTTCTTGCGATATTCAAACAGCGGACCATAAATCCCATGCCATGTTGCCAAACGCTGCTTGATCCATTGCGGTTTCGTCTTTAATTGGAATGCGGAATGCGGATAATTGACTTCGACCTTGTCAAACGTGTGCTCGTACTTCGGCTCGGGGAAATAAAAACTATGGGGAGCCTTGTGCCCCACCATCAACATCCACGGTTTATCGGTCGAGCGTTGTTTGATCCACTGTTCGGCCATATCAGTGACCACAGTCGTGTAATAACCGGGGACAACTTTACCCCCCGTACCGTTGAAATTGAATTCAGTGTCAAAGTACTTGCCTTGACCTTTGTGCGTGACGAACCAATCGAAACCGGGGCGTGGCGCATCATTGTCCTCTCCCATGTGCCACTTGCCCAAATACGCCGTTTCGTAACCCGCGGCCTTGAGCTGCATGGGGAAGCTACTGAAGTTCTGCGGATACTCTGTAAAGTTATTGGTGACTCCGTGAGCGTGAGCATATAGCCCGCTCAGAATGGAGGCACGACTCGGCGAACACAAGCTGGTCGTACAAAACGTGTTAGCAAATTGCACCCCTTCGCTTGCTAACCGATCGATATGAGGTGTCTTGAGATAGGGATGACCGGTGCAACCGAGCGCGTTCCAACGCAAATCATCACAGAGCACAAACAGCACGTTGGGTTGCTTGGCCCACGCGTGCGTCTGCAAAACGAAGACAAGTAGAAGAGCCAATAGCTTGATGCGTGACATGAGTCGTTTTCTATGTTGATTGCGTAGTTGGAGAGGATCTTACTGGCAAGAGGCACGATCCGTATGCACGATCGCTCCACCTGTGAACAATTTCTCCACAGCGCCGAACATCGTTTTGCATCGGACTAAGCCTGAACGCCATCCTATTATCAGTAAAAGTGATGCGCGACGCAACCAAGCGCAGCGGGGCTGGGTGAGTCCCTTTGCGCGGACAAGGACGCGGCACTAAGCTGCTTCTTCCGCCAGACTCTCGTGAGCGGCGGCGATCAGTTGCAGAGCTTGCTGCAGTTCTTCCTCCGCTGTTGTCCAACCGATCGAAACACGCAACAGTCGCGCGGCATTCTGTTCGCTCATTCCCATCGATGCGTACGGACTCCAGCGACTCGCCGCGGCGCTGTCTGGTACCAAGGCGCTGGGACCAAAACAAATCTCTGGCAATCGCTGCTGCAGTGCCCCTGCCGTCACGCGCGGCAGCTCAAAGGTGAGCACATGCGGTAGCAGGTTGGCGTGGTCGCCGACGACGTTGAGCGAGACACCCAACAGGCTTTGAAGTTGGCAGCGAAATCGGTCCCGCATTTCGGCCAATCGGTCGAGCGAACTTTCGACTCCTGCTCGCATCAGCTTGGCGGCTTGCCCTAACCCCACGATATGCGGCACGTTTTCCGTCCCAGGACGAAGCCCCCCTTCGTTGCCGTCGCCAAAGAAAATAGGTTCGACTGCGGTACCCATGCGCACAAACAAACCACCGATCCCTTTGGGCGCATAAAATTTGTGGCCGCTGAAGCTGAGCAGATCGACCCCCAAGCTATCAACACTACACTCAACTTTGCCGATACTCTGTGCCGCGTCAGTGTGCAAAATCGTCTCGCGTTGGCTGAGCAACTCAGCAATATCTGCGACTGGCTGAATCGTTCCAAACTGCTGACTGGCGTGGATAACGCTTGCCAGCACCGTGTTGGGGCGGAGGGCTTTTCGAAAGTCATCGACTTGAATCGTGCCATGCCGATCACAGCCGATGATGGTCAACTCCCAGCCACTTTCTTCGAGATATTCCGCCGAACGACGCACGCAGGAATGTTCCAGCACCGTGGTGATCAAGTGCAGTTTCTTTTTGGGCCTCGCTTTGGTGAGTGCTTTTGCGGCACCCAGCAGCGCCAGATTGACACTTTCCGTTCCCCCTGAGGTGTAGATGACTTCGGACGGATGACAACCGAGGAGCGTGGCGACGTGGCTGCGCGAGTCCTCGATGGCTTCTTGCGCGGCCCGACCAAACCAATGGGAGCTGGACGGGTGACCATAAAATTCGCCAAGAAACGGCTGCATGCTGTCGCGGACGCTGGCTGCTACCGGCGTAGTGGAACTGAAATCTAGAAAGATGGACCGCATGGAAGGAATCAACCGTTGTTTAAAAACCTTGACACCCAGCGAATAAATCGCCCGCCTCCATTTAAACTCGACAAGTAGAATTCAGAACAGTGAGGAACG
>JBBQRC010000309.1:0-6518 GCA_038215215.1 Pirellulales bacterium | reverse complement strand
CCGCAGGCTTTCTGGTCGCGATCGTGTGGCATGAACATTTGCGATTACGTATCGAAGAACAGACCGCACACCAAAAACTCTTTGCCAGGCTGTTAGCTCGATTGCAACGCGATTGGGACGCGGTCGGATCGCAAGCGCTTTTGCCTGAATTTCGAAACTTGCCGTTCGTGGATGACCTCGATGTCGGGGGGCAAGGGAGCCTACTGCAGTTGCTCTCGCTGGCTGGCACCTTGCCGGGGCGACGTACTCTGCAAGCCTGGTTGGCCGAGGTCCCAACTTGGCAGGAGGTCACGGCCCGTCAGAAAGCGGTGCTGGCGCTTCGCGATTATCGACTACTGCGTCTCTCCATCATCAAGACAGTGGCTTCTAGCAGCGATGGCACCGAAGACGTTTACGGCTTACCCCGGTGGGCTGAGGAACCAACTTGGCTACCACGTCATCGCCTGGCGCAGGCACTCAGTTGGCTGGGACCAGTCCTGTTTACCATTGGGGCAGTCGTTCTCGCCGCCGGCCTGATAACCTCCGCCAAGCCACTCACCAACGCGGGAGCTGTTCTGACGGTGAGCGGTATCTTGATCAACCTTCTCGTCACCATTTTTTGGGGGAGTTGGATTCACGAAATTTTTCAACGTGTTTCTGGCCAGCATCAAGCCGTTTTTCAGTTTGCCAACGTGTTTAAGTCGCTAGAAAGTTTACCGAGTGATGATGGTTTGCTCGACGAGATCCGCCAGGTTTCCACGGAGGGGCCTGAGAGCGCGGTGAGCGGATTTCGCAAGTTGTTGTGGCTGGTGCGACTGGCGAATCTGCAGCGCGATCCGCTGTTGTACGTCGTGTATTTAATACTGCAGTTGGCTTGGATGTGGGACTTTCGCATCCTCGCAGCACTGGAACGTTGGCAACAGCAGTTCTCGACCTCGGTCGCAAAGTGGTTTGACGCGCTGGGCCGCTGCGAGGCGATCATCAGCGGTGCCACGTTATCTGACGAGTATGCCGACTGGTGCTTTGCAGAACCGCTCACTACGCCGGGACGACTGTTGGTGGCCGAACAGCTTGGGCATCCCCTGCTCCCCGATGGCGCCCGAGTTCCCAATGACATAACGATCGAATCGGTGCAGCCACTTGTTCTTGTGACCGGTTCTAACATGGCTGGCAAAAGCACGTTTATGCGCGCCGTCGGCTTGAACCAATTACTGGCTCGGGCGGGAAGTCCAACTTGCGCGGTGCGTTTGGAAACTGAACTCTATCACTTGGCGACGAGTATTCGGGTTCGCGACAGCTTGAAGGATGGAGTCTCGTACTTCATGGCCGAACTCAAGCGACTGAAGGAGGTTGTCGATTTGGCCCACCATCAAATTGACACGCCGGGCATGAAGGTCCTCTTTCTACTGGATGAAATTCTTCAGGGAACCAATAGCCGCGAACGGCAGATTGCGGTCGTCACCGTGCTCGAAAAACTGCTTGACTATGGCGCTTGCGGTTTCATTTCGACCCACGATTTGGACTTGGCCACGCAACCCGATATCCAAAAAGTCAGCCAGGTCGTCCACTTTCGCGAATTCTTTGAGACGATCGACGGGCGTGAGCAGATGCGCTTCGACTTTAAAATGCGGCCAGGCTCAACCCCCACTACCAATGCCTTGAAATTGCTAAAACTTGTCGGTTTAAGCGACAAAATGAGCTAAGGCATTTCCGCTCACCCTGACCTCTGCCCCGCTATTCCTGCCGCGCAGGTCGGGAGCGAGGGGACGAGTGCGGTAACTTGTTTTGAGACGACGCTTGAGGGGTGTTTGAAATCGGAACCGAATTGACCCTCTTGAACAGTGCGTGGTCTGTTTGGATGCGCGCCATTCCAGCTACAATGAGGCTGGAGTTACGCACACCAAGCCTCTCTCGCTCACGGGATATTTTTCGATGGCTCAGGCAATTGTTGATCCAGAGCAACTCCGGCAATTCGCTGGGATGCTCAAACGCTATAGCCAGCAGGTTCGCGATTCAACCACCAGTCTGACGCAGGCGTTGGGAAGACTTTCCGAATCATGGCGCGACCAGGAGCATGCGAAATTCGCCGATGAGTTTGAAGAACAAATCAAACTCGTCCACAAATTATTGGAAACTACCGACAAGCACATTCCGTATTTGATGAAAAAGGCGGAGATTGTTGACCAGTATTTGCAGCGGTGACTGGTGCCGGAATTCTGCCACCCTTTTAAGGTAGTCCCATGTCATCAGCCGATGTACGCTCGTTGGAACGGTTGGCCGACTTTTTGCAACAAGCTCAGATTACCCGCTCCGGTTTGCTCAAAGAAATAGAGAATCTGCAAGTTGAATTGCGGCGTCTGACCGGCTGGATCGAAAATGACGCCGAAAAGTATTGGCGCGAGGAACTGCAGAAATCGCAGCGGTATTGGGTGGAATGTGAACAGGCTTTATTACGCTGTCGGTCAGCTGTTCGCGCGAACGAACAGCGTCCGTGCACCGAACAACGCAAACGTCTGGACAAAGCCACCGAGCGGCGCGGACTATGCGAGCGCCAAGTTCGATTGACACATGAATTGCAGGTCGTTTGGGCGCGCGAATTGACAAAGACTAACTCGAAAATCCAGCGTTGTCACGACATGGCGGAGGCGGAAATGTTGGTGGCAATCCATCACTTACGCGAACAGTTGGGGCGGCTGGAGGAGTACGCCAAGTTGCGCTCTGGGGCAGTGGCTAGTTTTGATTCGTTGTCGCGTCCAGAGTTGTCGCAGCATGATTCGCCATCTTCAGAGTCTCGTCCACCTGACAATGAACTGGTCGCCAATGAACAGCTCGCCGATGAGGAGACTCGACCGTGAGACGCATTAGTCACGATCTGTCGGGTGTCGCCCAGCGGTTGAGCCAGCTCAGTAATCAGTTCGGTGTAGAGATAAGTGAAGTTTCTCAAGTATGGCAGGACGCCAAGGGGCGTGCTTTTTTGCAACAGCATGCCTCCGAGGTTCAGCCTATCACTCATCAATTAGTGAACACTATTCACGAGTTGACCGAATTATTCGAAGATATGGCTAAGAGATTGCGGGACCCGCAGCAGAGTTGATTCCTTCGAAGTCGCCAGGCATTATTTCATGATCGATTCGCTTCCAAGATTGTTACCCCGCCAGCGGCTCGAACAGCTGGTTCGAGGCTTGCGTGCACGGTACAGTAGCAGCGCGCAAAAAACTGCAGCAGAGGTCGAGCGGCTGGCTGAACAAATAATCTCAATTCAAGAGCAGTTTGAGGATCGACTGCAATTGGCATACACGCAACAGCAGGTGCAAGAGGATACAACAACCACTGCTTGGGACGAAGCACTTCAAGCGCGCTGGGACGACGCCGAGTTGCGATCCTACAAAGCGGTCTATGAAACGCTGTCGCGGGAAGGCCAACTCAGGATTGACGCCCGCAAGCGTAGTGAGCAGATCACAGCGGAAGCCAAGAAGCGGGTCGCCGAAGTGGAAGCGAGATTTCTACGCGCCAAAGAAATACCGATCAAACGCTTGCACGAATTTCGGGCGAATAATCTGAGTTTTTTGGGTGAGTTGTTGGAGTTAGAAAAGGCGGCTGATGCGGCTTTGGCCCAGCATAGCTTGCGGGTTCCCAACGTCAGCCTGGCGGAACTCGATAGCGAAAAACCACACAATTCCGATGGTTCCCTCAGGCTGCTCCGCGCTGCCATCGCTGATGCGAAAGTGCATTACTATCGGCTGACGAACCATCCGCTGATTAAATTCTTTGAATCGATTTGGATGTGGCTAATCGCTTTTGGGATTTTTGTCACCACGACGTTCGGAATTGGTATCAGCGGGCTAGCCCCCTGGCTGTTTGCGGCCCTGTTTGGTGCAGTCGCTACGGTGGCCCTCGTACTGATAAGCTTGCTGGGCATCCGCCCCTGGTTGAAGGGGATTGCCGCCGCCGAATATCCGCGAGTCAAACAACAAGTTGAACAAGGGCGGAAGTTGCATGACCAGGGGCAAGAGTTCGCGATCGCTGAAAACGATGCGGAGTTGAAACGTTTGGCGAAGAAACGTGACGACCGATTCGACCAAGCAACGAAGTGGCGTGAGTCGGAGATCCATGAGCTGACGAAGACACTGGCCAACGAGCTGCAGCGATTGCAGCAGCAAGCCGAAGTGGAGAAGCAGGCAGCCAGTAGGCAATTGACCGTGCACAGTGCATCGACGGTTCAGCTCTACAAGCAGCGATTGGCAGACGAGTTATCCCAAGCTCAGCAACAGAATCAAGCTCTGCAGGGAACCTTGCAGAGCTCGCGGTCTGAGCTGCAAGCCGAGATGGATCGATTGAGCCGCGGTGGAGCGAAGCGGCTGCACTTAGCCACTCAAAAGGCGTTGCAGTTCGTGGCCCGCAGTCGCCGTTGGTGCCAAAGTCATTTTCCAGACTGGTCGCAAGCCGATTGGTCTGCGCAGACCTGGCAGGAGGGATTCGGGGAGCCGATTCTGCCGCTGGGAAGCGTGTCGCTAGCTACTTTGTTGCCGGAGAATATTCGCCTCGATGCCGCGTCTCGAGCGGATGCCCCTATAATGTTCACACCTTTAACCGATGGTTATCTCACACTCACCGGTGACGCCCAACAGCCGCTGGTTCAGCAAGTGGTTCGCAACCTGATCCTTCGCGCCCTCACGACGCTACCGCCAGGCAGAACCCAGGTCTGTGTCATCGACCCGCCAGGATTAGGCCGCGACTTCGGTTGGCTGATGCACCTGGGTGACTACGACCCGCAGTTAGTCAGCCATCGCGTCTGGACTCAACCGACACACATTGCCAAACAAGTGGCCGCCATATCGCAGGCGGCAGAGGATTTCATCCAGCAGTCGCTCCGCAACCAGTACAAGGATATCGTCGCCTACAATCGAGATGCCGGCGCGCTGGCGGAACCTTACCGGTTGCTCATTTGGTCTTCCATGCCCTGCGGTCTCGACGACCAGTCGTGGAAATCATTGCAAAGTCTGCTTGATTCAGGTGCCCGTTGCGGCGTCATCCCCATTTTTATTATCGATCCCAAGGCAACCTGGGGATCACCGGAGCAAGCTGCGTTGGTGATGCGCCGCGGCCTCCATCTGACGATTGACGAAGACGGCAAAGCCTTTCGTGTGAACTCGCAAGAGATCGGCGATCTGCCCATCACCCCTTTCCTAATGCCCGATGAATCCTTGGCTCAAGTTGTCATTCAGGAGGTCGGACGACGTGCGCTATTAGCCAGTCGTATTGAAGTGCCGCTGGAAAATATTGTGCCGGCTCGTGCTGAGCGTTGGCAGGGCGATAGTTCCAAGTTGCTGGAGATACCGATCGGTCAGAGTGGGGTCGGCCGCACGCATTCGTTGAAGCTGGGTATTGGCACGGCCCAACATGCCATCGTGGCTGGTAAGACTGGCTCGGGTAAGTCTTCGATGTTGCACGCCATCATCACCAGTGCCGTTCTCAAGTACTCTCCCGAAAACCTGCGTCTAGTGCTACTCGACTTTAAGAAGGGGGTCGAGTTCCAGGTTTACGCCGATGCGCACCTGCCCCACGCCGACATTATTGGGATAGAGAGTCACCGCGAATTTGGCCTCAGTGCACTCGAATACATCGACGGTTGTTTGCAGCGTCGTGGCGAGCTGTTTCGTCGTAAAGGGGTCCAAGATATCGCTAGTTGGAATGTGCTTGAGCCCGCACATCATCTCCCGCGCATGCTCATTGTGGTCGACGAATTCCAGGAGTTGTTTGTAGAAGATGACAAGCTATCCAGCCAGGCGAGCTTGATTCTGGATCGCATCGTCCGCCAAGGTCGTTCCTTTGGAGTGCATGCCATTTTGAGCAGTCAGACGTTGGCTGGAGCTTACTCATTGCCGCGCACAACGCTCGGGCAAATGGCCGTCCGTATTGCCTTGCAATGTGATGCATCCGATGCGCAAATCATCTTTGCGGAGGACAATCCCGCAGCCGCCCGTCTGAAGCATCCTGGACAAGCGGTCTACAACGATGCTGGAGGACGTATTGAGGGTAATCAGCCAATGCAAATCGGCTGGCTTAGCAAGCAGCAGCAACAAGGCTGGCTGGCGGAGTTGCCGGGGGGCTACAGCAATCCGGATACCAGCACCAATATCTTGGGCCGGGCTGTTGTTTATGATGGAAATCACGCTGCCACCTGGGATACGAATAATGCCAACCTCGCGCTGATCGCCGCCCGCCGAGACATCAATCCGGATGCTTGTTGGTGCGTCCTGGGTGAAAGCGTCGCCATCAGTCCTGCGGTGTCCATTCCGTTAACCAATCAGGCTGGCCGAAATTTGCTGATTGTCGGCGGTGACGACGCAACCGCTGCGGCCGTTATGCACTCTGTCACAGCTTCCGTTGTACGCCACGCTGGGGCGCTAAGACCAGCCAAGGTCATAGTTGTGCAAGGGGCGAAACCCACTGATGCGCGGGCGCTTCAATTACCCGAACGTTGGCAATCGTTCCCGTGCGAAGTCGAGGTTTGTGATGCCCGCAGTGTCGACAAGACG
>JBBQRC010000308.1:0-6520 GCA_038215215.1 Pirellulales bacterium | reverse complement strand
AGAGCTTTAGGATGCAAGCCAGCCTGACGTGCCTTAACGATCGAGTGCCCTGGATCCCAGCCAAATCCGGACATCAGCACCATCGGCACCGTGTCCACAATGGCTTGCAAGCGGACCATCAATTGGTAACCGCTATAGTCTGGCAAATTGATGGAAGCAATGACGACGTCGTAGGCTGCATCCAATCGACTGTTGCGGAACATACCGACCGCCTCATCGCCACTATGAGCCGTTTCCACGATACAGCCAAATCGTTCCAGTAGCGCGTGGGCGTCATTGAGCACCGTGTCATCCGAATCGACCACCAAAATCCGTTTTCCGCGGACTTTATTATGCAATTGTTGAGAGCAGCCCGCTGGCACCGCTTCCACTGGCGCCATACGCTGACCGATCTGCTGAATCACGCGCCGAATATCACGCGCGTTCTGAAGAATGCGCTGCAGACGCTCGACGACATCAGGATCATGACCAATGTACTTTTCAATGACACTGACCGCGTCATTGAGAATGTGATCAACGGGCAAGGCCACCGCGCTGTGAATCGCTTCACAACTCTGCTGCGCCGCGTTGTTCTTCTGGGCAACGAGCAATTCGAGAGTATTGAGCGACGCGGCCACATCGCGAGCGAAAATTTCGAGGAACTGCATATCCGAAGTCGAAAAGGCTCTGACTTTATTACTTTCGACGTTGATGGTACCGATGACAGTATCGTGCAATAGCAATGGTACCGTCAGCGAGCTGGCCGCACCTTTAAAGGCTTCAAGGTACAACGGATCTTGAGCCGTGTCTTCGCACAGGTAGCTGCGTCCCGTAGAGGCTACATAACCCGTGACACCGTTACCTTGAGGGCTGGCGTATAGTTGTCGGTCGGATGCCTCTTGATCGATACCGATGCTCAACAATGGGACCAAGTTCTGGCTGCTTTGCTCGAGCAGACGAATCTCCACAATTTCTACATCCAGCAGATCCGCCGTGTAATGGCGAATGTTGTCTTTGAGTAGATCGATACGCGCTTGCGTATCCATGGCAAAAATCTCATCGGGCTTCAAGTCCGTTAAACGTTGCCCAGCTTGATGGATGGCAGCCAGTTTCTGCTGTTGGAGAATCTCAGCGGTAATATCGCTGACCGTAGCGACCAAAGCGGCCTGGTCCGTCGCCGCATCAGTTAGCGGAGCAACGTGAACTTGAAAAAAACGATTGTCTTCGGTCTGCAAAGTGCTGTTGCTTGAAGCACCGGTCGCCAAGGCTGTATGAAACGGACAGAAGTCTGGTCCCATGATTTGTGTATTGCCGAGGGTGGCGTAGAAATTTTGGCCCAGAACTTCGGCGAGCGGCGACCAAGCACGTAAACAGCTATTGGCCCAAGTAACGACCATGTCTGCATTCACTAGCGCTACGCCATCCGGCATCCCATCCAAAATACGTTCGCTTTGTAGCAACCGAATGATGCTCTCATCCGCCGTCACTGCCTGGCCGTTGAGGTAAACGCCAGCGTACTGAATCCGTGCCAGGCGCGAGATGGCCTCCAGCGGAGTCTTTACAAACTCAACGTCTGCTTCCGCTGCCAACGACGTTTGAATTGGAGATTCACCACCGCCGCCTACCCATAGGATTCTTGATTTGGTGCTCAACCCACTACTCCCCACTTGGCAGTGCAATTCCATACCACCGAATCGCCAAGATTAACGACTATTTCATATTGATATCGTAAGTATAGGACTCGCTTCTTGCCTAATCAACGGCAACGTTTTCGACTTTCTCCTCAAAGCGCTATTGCCTAGCCGCTACGACGGCTAAACAACTCAATGTGGGTGGTGAGCTCAATGCGCCCAGTCCGCGCCGCGAGCAGAGTCAGCTAAGATACACCGCCTTGCCTAGATCGATCTCATTTGGGCGCATCGCTCGACAATCCACTAACCAGACTGGCAACGGAGCGGGTCGCGGTAGACCTGGTCAACCACCCGTGCAGGTCTGCAAGGCTACTGTACACCACTTTCAACTCCTCAAACTTTGGCAAGACGCTACCGTTTGGGGGATTCGTAGAGGACGTTTGATGAGCACCTATGCCAGCTTACTCGCGTTAGGATTTTCGGTTTTCCTCGCATTTCCCCTGCCAGCCCAGCCGCCGACCTTGCAAATTATGACCTACAACATCCACCACTGCGAGGGAGTAGACGGTCAAATCAACATTCATCGCATCGCTGACATAATTCGGAAATCTAACTGCGATTTGGTCGCTTTGCAGGAAGTTGACCGACAAACCACCCGCTCTCAGGAGGTTGATCAACTCACTGAACTCGCTCGTTTGACTGGTCTAAAGCCCTATTTCGCCAAAGCCATTGACTATGGCGGCGGCGAATACGGAGTTGCGATCCTGTCGAGGCATTCGGCCACGTCACAGCAAATCATCAAGTTGCCGTCAGCCCCAACGCGTGAGCAACGCGTGGCGCTTCACATTGTCGTACAACCCGAATCGCAACCTGCCTTCTCATTCATCTCAACTCATCTCGATCACAGTTCCGGGGAGCATGATCGCAGTGAGCAAGTGGCAGAAATTGTCAAACAGTTTGGCGCTAACGCGCAACCCACGATCTTGGCTGGCGATCTAAATGCAACCGTTGACAAGCCAGAACTTACAGCCGCGCTAACTATTTGGCGGGATGTCGACTCAGCCAAACTAACCCCCACAATTCCAGTTCATAATCCGATCCGCAAAATCGATTTTATCATGTTGCCACTTAATAGCCCGTGGACCGTGGTGTCTACTCAAGTGCTGGATGAAAAAGTCGCTTCTGATCATCTGCCGTTGATGGCCAAGCTGCAATTGAAATGATCCTAGCGTCACACGTAGCTAAGGGGTCGTTTCTTCCAGCTTGGCGATCTGCTTCTCCGGCTGCACTGAGTTCTTAGAGCCGGCGATTTCAAGGAGCCGGCGCGACTCATTGATGAGAAAGTCGACATTCTTAAAAGGTTCGAAATTGATATCTTGCCACAAGATCCGCCCGTCCGTGCCCAGCAAGAAAGTGCCGTGCAGAGGCTGCTCCTCAAAGTCATCGTAGCAGCGATATGCTTTGAAGGCGGTTAGTTCGGGATCGGCGTGCAATGGGATGTCGATCTTCTCGGGGTAATTCTCAAGGCCTGTCGTCAGCGACGCGGCATTTTCGGAGCTGATCGCCACGATCTCCAAGCCCGCTTCTCGAAACTGCTGGACGCGCGGTGAAAATTCCTGTAGTTGTTCCATGCAGTGCAAGCAGCCAAACCCTAAGTAGAATATGACCACCGTCGGCTTGCCACCCCCTGCAGCTAGGGAGACAGGCTGGCCATCGGGCTTCTGAACTTCTAGGGAGGGTGCGTCGGCTGGATGCCAGCGGAACGGTCCCAGCGTATCGAGCGGCGGCCGCACTCCCGTATCGTTGGCTGGTTCATAAGGCGTGCGCCACTGCTCGCCACTGCCGCACTCAACGGCCAGAGGGTTAAGTCTGGCTAACAGCGGTGTATTCAAGTCCGACGTGCCCGACAAACCACGCAGCAACTGAAACGGTTCTTTGGCGCTTTCTGTGTTGGCGGCGTTCCAATAAATCCAGGCTTTCACCGCTAACGGCAGGATCTCGCCGGGTGCCGCATTGTGTTCCTTATCGACGATCTCAATCGCTTTCTCAATCTCGCCCGACTCGGCCAGCCACTCCGCTTTCAACAATTTGTCCCAGGTGCCCGCCTTGTCAAATTTCTGCAACGCGACGCTCCAGTCCTTGCGTGCCGCCGCTTGGGCTGCTTCTACGGCCGCGCTCGCCTCCTCTAGTTTTGTTTTGCGTTCCTTGAGCTCTTTGATCTTACCTTCGGAATCGCGCTGCCGGCGTTTACGATCTTCGTCAGCTTTCTTCTGTTCCTCTGCCGTACGTTGCTTAGGCTCTGCCGTCCGGGATTCAGGCTCTTCAAGATTGGGCGCTTTTGGCGGTTCTTGGTCGGCCGTCTCCCCACCAGCAGCTTTTGCAACTGGTTGATCGGCAGGCTGATCTGCCCCTTGCGCCACAGGCTCTTTGGCAACTTCTTTTTCTGCGTTGTCGGTGGCCGCAGACGCACTGACGGCATCCGCAGTTTTTTCCTGCGCGTTGTCCGATACTTTTTCTTGCGGGGCCGCCGCGAACGCCTTCAGGCTCGCTTCCTCAGCGGTCTGATCCGCGGTGCAGCTCGCCAATCTGTCCGCGATGTCCTGTCTGACGGCTTCGGCAGGTGCAGCCTGCTGACTCAGCGCGAGTGCTATTCCTAAGTGACGCAGTCTCTCAATTTGCAGTGCCTGCTTGTCGGTCGGTTCCAAGTAAACCGTCTGGGCCAGAGAAATCAATTCTGGCCAAAGCCGGTAGCTCGAAAGC
The DNA here is from genome assembly GCA_038215215.1 of Pirellulales bacterium. Classification (GTDB taxonomy): domain Bacteria; phylum Planctomycetota; class Planctomycetia; order Pirellulales; family Pirellulaceae; genus Aureliella. The sequence goes on along the minus strand of JBBQRC010000308.1, from coordinate 2,150 downwards.
ACCAGGATCAAACGCTCACGACCATACTTGGCACTGCCTTTTTCCAGTGTGTTGAACTTCGGATGGCGAGGTAACTCAAGCATATTCGTGGCCAAATTGAGTGCATCCTGCACCCGACCGATCTTGACCAGGTTGCGAATCAGCCACTCGTTGTTGTGAGCAAAATTGTGGATTTGATCCGGCAACACGCGGTCGCGAATCATGTGCGCATGATCGACTCGAGCCGAGGCCTCTTGTTGCCAAACGGCGTCGTGGTAGCGGTGGAGTTTGGAGTAAGTGTGTCCCGGCATATGCCACATATGCGCGATACCGGGGAGGCTTTGACCACATCTGGCGGCGCTTTCGAGGGCCTTTTGTGGCCGCGTCCCATCCCACAGGTGAATTCGATAATGGTGCGCTGGATGCATGGGATCCGCGCCAAAAACCTGCTGCAGCACCGCGTCGATCGCCACGTGGCTGACAATCGGCAATTCATTGCGATCGTTCTCCCACAGTTGTAAGGCGAAAAATGCTTTGGCTTCAATGTCTTCCGGAAAGTCCAACACGATCTTTTCCAAATCGCGCGTATACCGCTGCGAGCGATCCTTTTTAGCGATTTTTTTGCCATCTTTGTCCTTGTCGCGGCAATAGGTGTTGAGCGCGTCGATGAATAGCCGCTCACGCTGACTAGCCCCTTCTTTGCGCTTCACCGCTTCGGCGATGAACTTCCGTGCGCGCTCCTGATTACTCACATTGGCCATGGTCATTCCCCAGTAGCACATGGCGCACTCGGGGTCCAACACCGATGCTTGACGAAAAGTTCTCTCCGCTTCGTAGTACCAAAACCCGTGCAACTGGGCGACACCTTGGTTGAAGAGTCGTTGCACCAGGTCATCATTGGCGGTGATTGGAAAGTCGACATGCCCCATGCCCGGCATCAGGTACGTCGCTTGACGCGGTCCCTCATTGAAGACTTCGCCATGTGCAGAATGTCCCGCCAGAGCTGCTTCGTCAGACTGTTCCCCCGACGCTGATTCGTGAGGTTCGTCCGCTCGCGCCAGGCGAACTGCGACCGCGAAATTTAGGACCGCAGTCAACCCGAGCAAGGCTGCCCAGAAACCGCAGAACGACAACCGACGAGTGAGTATATTTGTCAATTTCATAGGTGGTAGGATTATTCGAGGAAGGATGAAGGCAGCGTCAACCAATAACTTAAGTCTACTCGAACATCCAACTCTTAGCCCGGCTTTCAGCGGCAACGGCCAGAAAAGGTTTGGCGAAATCCGGCCGTCTCAAGCCGCTCCCATTCATGCCTTGGCTGGTCCAAAGTGAGTCCAAGTAGCGTAAACAATGCCCCCCATGACAAACGTTCCCAGCATAGCGACAAACTCCTCCGGATGCGTCGTCCGCGAGGCGTACAAGATGCCGGCCGTGATGAGCAGGTAGACAGTGAGTGCGACCGATTCCCACCAGCGTAGTGGCGTCGAGTCGGGCAAACGTTTGCGCATCCACCATAGGGACAGGACCGCCAGCGCGCCACAGGCAGACAACGTTAGGCCGAGATATTTCATCATTTGCAATAAATCAGTCAGGAAAACCGCGAGGATGCTCAACCCCGCTTGTACGGCAGTCGCCAGCCTCGGTGCGCGACCCGCCGAATGAAAAATCCTTGGCATCACACCGTCTTCGGCCATCTTTTGATAGACCCTCGGCCCGGCCAACAGCATGGAGAAGACGCTGGTCACCATGGCCAAGGTGATCGTCACCCGCATCAAACTTTCCACCCGCGGCCCACCGATTTCACGCCCCACTATGGAGGCGACTCGTTCTTGATTCTCAATCAGCTTCGGATCGACCGCGTAAACAAAGACATAATTGAGCAAAAGATAGAGTAGCGTGACGACACCCGTTGCTAGCCACATCGCGCGTGGCACAGTGCGCGATGCATCCCGGGCTTCCCCGGCCACATACACGGCCGCGTTAAAGCCCGTGTAGCTAAGCGCGACCCAAGACATCGATCCCAACAAGACAGTCCAGGCGTCGAAACTCCGCGGCATCCAGCCGATTTCTTGGGCAGGCAGCGATTCACCTTTGTACCAAGCACCGCGGAGTGAAAATGCCAAGACGATGATGCCAACTAACAGCAACAGCTTGATTGCCACAATTGCATT